>JADFFS010000253.1 GCA_022568195.1 Chloroflexota bacterium
CGCTCCACCACACATCGGAGCCGGCCAGAATCATGGGCCGTTCCGTGGTTTTGAGGATATCCACGACCTTGGCGATGTACTCGGGGTCGCCGTAGGCCTTGGCCTCGGTCCGGTAGCGCTGGGGATACCGGACATCATCCTCTTCGGCCTTACCGTTGACCACGTCTATGGGAATCTCCAGATACGCGGGGCCGGGGATGCCGGTGGTGGCCTCTCGGAAGGCTTCAGCCACGTATTCGGGGATACGCTCGACCCGCTTCACCTGCTGGGCGAACTTGGCGATGGGCTTCATGAAAGTGACGCTGTCGAAGTCCTGAAGGCCGCCCTTCAGGTGCTCGCCGATGGCCGCGTTCCCGCCGATGAGAATCATCGGGCTGGGGGCCTGGAAAGCGTTGGCGATGGCCGTGACGGCGTCGGTGACGCCGGGCCCGGCGGTGACGATGGCCACGCCGGGTTTGCCGGTGACTTTGGCCCATCCTTCCGCCGCGTGGGCCGCCACCTGCTCATGGCGAAAGTCGATAACCTTGATGCCTTCGTCCACGCACCCTTCGTAAAGGTTGTAAATATGCCCACCGTTCAGGGTAAATACGTACTCAACCCCCTCTTTCTTGAGGGCTTTAGCGAAAAGATGTCCACCGTCAATTTCTGCCATTATGCCTCCCCATTCGATTTAGCGAAGAGTAGAAACCTGCTGCTGCAAAACAGCCGATGCGCGATGTACTGATTGCGAATCCAAGACGAGCCGTTCAAGGAGCCCGTTCAAAGGTCAGGAGAGATTGCCCGTGAGTCCAACTCCACCGCGCTACAGGATAGCTGCCACGGGCTTGAGTTGCTCAATATCCAGCCATCCGGAGCCCGATGAGCAAGAGACTTTCAGCCTAACTTCGTCCCCGCCTCTGGTCAGAAGCAGTGTAGTGGGGCGCCTCTGGACTGTCAATGCGGCGAATTAACCCGGCTACGACGCCCAAATCCCCAACCCCTGCGGGCTCCAGCCGCGCTTCTTCGAGAAATGGCCCACTCCGTCAAATTGACAGGGAATGTATAATTTTGCTGTCGCGCCGGGATGTTGTTATGTCTGCCCGTGTTCGGCGCAAAGCCAGCGCAAAAACCAGCCCAAGAAAGCCGTCCTCGCTTTAGCCGGCCTATTCCCGTGTGGCGCCAGCTTTGCCGGTCCCCCGGCGTGAACAAATTCATAAACAATTGGTGAATCCTAGGAGGCATGTTTTGGCACAAGTCGAAGGTAGCTCACTGGTAGCCCAGTCGATCCAACGTGAGGGAATCGAGACCCTCTTTGGCCTGGCAGGCGGCCCCATACAGGACATCATGGGGTTTGGCCCGCATTTTGGCGTGCGTCCCATTGGGGTGCGCCACGAGCAGGCCGCGGCCTTCGCGGCGACCGCGTATGGCTTTGTCAAGAACGAGGTGGGTGTCGCCGTATTGGCCGCTGGCCCGGCGGTAAGCAATGGCGTGACCGGCGCCCATGTGGCATTCGACAACTGCCTGCCACTGGTCATCCTGGGCGGTTCCGGCGCCCAGAAAGGCCGCTACACCGGTACTTTCCAGGAGACGGATAACGTGCCCATGTACAGGGGCATTACCAAGATGGCAGTGCAAGTGGACAGCACCGCCCGAATTCCCGAATACATGGCCATGGCCTTCCGCAAGGCCCGCACCGGACGGCCGGGGCCTGTCTACATCGACCTGCCCTCTGACGTACTTCAAAACGAAGTGGATGAAGAGAGCGTCAACTGGCCGACCAATTACTATACCGACGCTCCCTCCCCGGGCAACCCGGACCAGGTGAAGCGGGCCGCCGAGCTTTTGCTAAACGCGGAACGGCCCATGATGATCATTGGCAAGGGTGTGCGCTGGTCCGAGCCCACGGCCGAGCTTCGCCAACTGGTGGAGACCCTGGGCATGCCCTACGTTACTTCTCCCATGGGACGGGGCTTCATTCCCGACGACCACCCCATGAACTTCGCCGCCGCCCGAAGCGCCATCATGAGCAACGCCGACGTGGTGCTCATCGTCGGTTCCAGGCTTAACTGGATGTTCGGCTTCGGCCGCCAGTTCCCAGCGGATGCCAAGATAATTCACATCGACATCGAAGCCGAGGAGATCGGCTCCAACCGGCCCGTGGAAGTGGGCATTGTCGGTGACGCCAAAGCAGTGCTCCAACAGATTCTGGCCGAGATGGAGGGGAAGACCGCCGGCTTGGCAGAGCGGGCCGAAGAGGGACCCTGGCTCACGGCCTTGCGCGAACGGGTGGAAAGCAACGCCCAGAGCATCCAGTCCCGCCTAACTTCCGACGCCAATCCCATAATCACTCACCGGCTGTTGCACGAGGTGAGCCAGGTGTTCCCCAGAGATACCATCTACACCGTGGACGGCCAGACCACCCTGGCCACCGGGCGCCAGGTGTTACAGAGCTACACTCCGGCCAGCCGTCTTAACTCCGGGTCCAACGGTTGCATGGGGGTGGGCGTTCCCTTCGCGGTGGGCGCCAAGCTGGCCCGGCCGGAAGTGCCCGTGGTGAGCGTCAACGGGGACTGCGCCTTTGGCTTCAACGCCATGGAGATGGAAACGGCGGTGCGCCACAAGGTCCCCATAGTATTCATCATCAACAACAACTCGGGCATCGTCGGTGGGGCGTTGGAGTCCCGCATGGGCCTGCCCGAAGGCTACGGGGAGCGGGTAGCCACCTACGTTCCCGACATCCGATACGACCGAATCCTGGAAGCCTTCGGGGGCCATACCGAAAACGTCACCGAACCCTCGGAGTTACGGCCCGCGTTGGAGCGTGCGTTCCAAGCGACCAAGGAGGGAAAGGTGGCCTGCGTCAACGTGATGTCCGAGCACATGGAAGTCATGCCCACCCGCGACGGGCGGGCCGGGGCCCTGATGGGCTACGACAGGTAGTCCAACGTCCAGGCGAAAGTGACTAATGTCATTCCGACCGCAGGGACCCCGATATTATCGGGGTCGTCGCTCCGCTCCTCGGAATGACAGGTCGTCTGAACCGGCCGATCTATCACCATTAACTTGACGGGGAGAAGATTTTTATCCGGCGGGCATACGGTGATTCGACCGGCCTGTCTTGACCCCGATTTTCTCGGGTTTAATCACGGGTAATCGGCCCACCGTCCTGGCGCGGGCAGCCTACTTGGTTTGGGCTTACCTCAAGCTTTCCAGATGGGCCATCTGGCGGGATATCCGGCTGTCGTGGTCCAGGGCGAAGCGCTTTACCCCTTGGAAGACGGACTCGGCGTCCAAGTGGGCCTCGGAGATCACGTCGGCCTCGGTCCCGCCGGTCAGCCATTGGTCGTGCCAGTCCGATACCAGCGAGTACTCGTCGGTCAGCGGGCCGGGGTCCTGCAAGGGCCAGACTCGACGTGTGCCGGTGCTGACCACCATCAGGTCGTAACGGGCTTCGGGCGGAATAACCGAGTCCCGGTACTCCTCGGGCTGTCGATAGAACAGCTCTTCGCTGATGGCCGCGATTACTTTAACGTTTAGTCCCTCTTCCTCCAGGCGGGGCAGGACCGCCACCAGATTCACGGTGGAGGACGACCCCTGCACCACGACATAGCCATGTTTGGGCTTGCCTGGCTCGAAGTCCCTGATGACGTACATGCCCTTGGCCGCTGCTTTGGGGTCTGTATCCGCAAATGTGCTGCGGTCGGCCACCGGAAAGTCAGGCCTGGCCACCTCAAGAACAATGACACCGACCTTTGGG
>JADFFS010000087.1 GCA_022568195.1 Chloroflexota bacterium
AGGATTCAGACGCCGGATGATGGGATTAAAGCCCACGGCTTTCAGGTCCTCGGCAATCCTCTCCTCTAGCTGCGAGTAAACCTCGCCGAAGTTTTCGGTGCGAACGGTCAACTCAATGTTCACCGGCTTGCCGCCGCTCCAGGATGCCAGCAATCGCCGGGCCTCGCTGGGATCAGCAAAGTGCCGGTTGCGCATCTCCGCCCGGTCCAACAGCCAATCCTCGGTCTGCACCGGCACCCCCACGCTGGCATATCCCTGGCCCGACCATACCGTATCGACGTAGTCCCACGGGTCCATGGCCTTGAATACGGCCCGGCGCACCTCCCGATTGCTCAGAGCCGGAGACTGCACGTTCATCGACAGAAGCACCCCGGTGCCCGACTGTCTGGACAGGAAAGAGTCGAATTGAGCGCCACTCTTTTGCAGTTCCCGCCACTGGGGAGGCGGCGCCAGTATCACGTCCACCTGGCCCGCCAGAAATGCTGCCAACCGCTCTTGGTGGCCCGACTGTTCCAACCCCGTCCGTTTGATTACGTGAATCTCCAGTTGGTCCAGAAAGGGGACGGACTGCTCGAAGTAGGCTGGATTCCGGGTGAGAATCATCGGTGTGTCCTCGGCACCCTCTTGCCAGAGCCACGGGCCCGTGCCAACCACCGGGGCCTCTTTCAAGTCCCCGTATTGTTCCACCACCTCCCGGGCTACCACCTTACTGTGTCCATCCGCCAGGGCCATCAGAACGTCGGCCTCGGGAGATGCCATCTTCACCAGCAGGGTGGCCGGGTCCAAGGCTTCAAAACCTTCGATGGCCGAGAACAGTTGGGCGTTGGGCCAACCGGGGGTTCGCAAACGGTTGTAGCTGTACACCAGGTCATCGGCTACCAGAGGCCGTCCCGACACCGGCGGCAGGTTTTGCCACTGGACCCCGGGCCGTAGTTTGAACTCGTAGTCCATGCCGCCGGTCAGTTCCCAACTCTCGCACAGGTCGCACTCTAATCGCAGACTCGGTTGGCCGGATTCGGGTCCGGTGCGCAAGCGTAGAAGGCGGCTGTAGGCCAGCCCCGGGCCCATCGAAGTGAGAGCTTCCTGGACCGACTGGTGTACGTCACGGTGGGGGATGTCGGCGAAGCCCGCCACCCTCAAAGAGCCCCCCGGCTTGCCCATGGGCCCGGCGGAGACTGCTTCGGTAGCAGCAGCAGGGGTAGCAACCGGTGCCGCCGCCGCGATTACCGCCGGGCGAGACGCCGGCGCAGCCTGCGGTGTGGGTGGTGGCAGCGCCGTCGGGACCTGGGTGGCAGTGGGTTTGGGGGCAGGAGTAGTAGACGTGGGGATTGGGCTAGGTGCGGGAGGGGACTCCACAACCGGGATCAGCGTGGGCACGGGCGCCCCGGCCGCGCTGGAGCACCCGATCAGCAGGACAGCGGCCGCCGGGAATAAAAACAGCGTTATAAGAACGTTGGCCTTGCCCGAAAACCTCATCCCAACCCTCCTATACCTCCCCCAAGGCCAACGGCCAACCAAGAAATGGCGCAATTTTCCAACTAAACCGGGTTACTCCAATTATAACCAGACCAACGGTGGCGCCTCGTCGGAAACTTAAACGTAATACAGCCATTTCAGGGAATTAGTGCCGGGCGTGGTTGCCCAGGCTGGGAGAGGACGCCGCAGCCCGGCAAGACGTAGATCAAGCGGTAGAGATGGGGGTTGACGCGGCGAAACTGGAGCTAAGCGTCGTGCTCCACGATCCAACCCAATTCGACCTGCCGGTCCAGCGGCACAACGGTAGGGGAAGCAGCCCCCGACGGTGCTTGGCCAATCACCCCGTCCTGCTCCAAGCGGCGAATGGCCTGGGTATCCAATCCCAGCACCTGACCAAGTACGTAGTCGTTGGCTTCGCCCAGCATAGGCGCCGCCTTCTGGATGGCTACCTTGGCGTTGGACAGCTTCCAGCCCCGCCCGATATACTCCCGCCGGCCCAGCCCGGTCTCCGGTGGATGATCCACCGGCTCGAAGAAGCCCCGGGCGCGAAACTGGGGGTCGGACAGCATACCCCGTGCGTTGAGCACGGGACCGGCGGGGACACCCCGAGCCTGCAAGTTTTCCATCACCTGATACTGCCCTTGTTCACCGGTCCAAGCAGCGATGATTGCGTCCAGTTCCTCTTGATGGCCAAGCCTGGTCTGGGCGGTGGCAAACCGGGGGTCAGCAGCGAGGGACGGTTGGCCCAGGGCCTGGCAAAAGGACACCCAGTCGGCGTCATCCCGGACCGCGATTGTGACCCATTCGTCGTTGCCCCGGCAGGGATAGCAGCCGTGGGGCGCCATGGCGCCGTGGCGATTGCCGATGCGATTGGTCCTTCTGCCGTTGAACGCGTAGTCCAACACCCCGGCGCCCATGAAGGACACCCCAACCTGGTACATGGCCAGGTCGATCCACATGCCCCGGCCGGTACGGGCCCGATGTAACAGCGATGCCATCACCGCAAGCTGAGCCGTCCAGCTAGCCAGGAAGTCAGTGTAGGAGTTCCCGATTTTGTTGGGCACGCTTCCTTCCGTCAGGCGGCCGTCTTCAACCGAGTCCTGGTAACCGATAAAGGCGCCGGTGCCGTGGGTCGGCTCCAGGGCTGTCGCCATCGCGCCAAAGTTACTCCATGGACCGCTGTGGCCGTAGCCCGTGTTGGAAACCATGATCAGGTCGGGCTTTACCGCCCTGAGACTGGCGTAGTCCAAGCCGAACCGGTTCATTACTCTGGGCGTGAAGTTCTCCAGGACAATATCGCTGACCCTGACCAAATCCTTCAACAGACCCACCGCAGTCTCGGACCGAAGGTCCAGGGTCAAGCTTCGCTTGCCCCGGTTGAGGGTTTGGAAGGTGCCGCCTCGCTCCCAGTGCAGTTCGCCGGGGTCGTTGTCCGGGTAGGGTCCATTGAGGGTCCTGGTGGTGTCCATGAACTGGGCCTGGCAGGAGTCTACCTTGATGACCTCCGCCCCAAGGTCGGCAAGATAAGCGCCGGCGTAGGGCATGGCGAAAACACGGCTGAGGTCGGTGACCCGGATTCCGGACAAAGGCAGATCGGTCATGCTACTGTGCCGCCTTCTGGCCCCACATTTCGTGGAAGGTCACTTCGCCAACCTGGTTTCGCTTGCTGCCACCAAAACGCCGCCCCTTGGCCGGATACCCCACCGGAATCAAGGCCGCGGTGTCGACGTTTTCCGGAATGCCCAGCAGCGCTTTGACATCCTGCTCGTGCTGGGTGTGCAGGGTTGTCAGAACGGTGCCCAGCCCCAATGCCCTGGCGGCCAGCATGATGTTCTGCACCGCCGGGTATATAGAGGCTCCGCTGGTAATCGGGTGAGGACCGAATCCGGCGGCGGGCCGCTCCTGACAGGCCAGAATCAACACAGGTATGTCTTCCATCCCATCAGTGAGCATGCTGGGTCGATAGGGCTGGCCCCCCGGGCTATCCAGGTCCATCGCCGAAGCCAGCGCGTTCCAGGTTTCAAAGTACCACTGGCCCAACCGCCTCTTGGTTTCCCGGTCCCGGATCACCAGAAAGCTCCACCGCTGCCGGTTGCCTCCACTGGGCGCTCGGATAGCCGCTTCCAGGATGGTGGTGATGGCTTCGCCAGACACCGGGTCCGCGCTGAAGTGGCGGATTGCCCGCTGGCTGTGTATGGCGTCAAACAGAGATATATCCGTCATTGTCGGCCTTCTCTGGGGCTATCTTTGCTCGTTACGCGAGGCCAGAGCATCCCCAACAACATTTGTCTGATCCGGCTTCATATGACGCCGGACTCTCGAAACAACACCAGGTCTTCGGCGGTGTAGCCCATCTCGTCGCAGTAGACCTCTCTATTGTGTTCTCCCAACAAGGGCGCCGGGCGGCTTATCTGGTAGTCCATATCCGACAACCTGGGCCCCATGCCGGGGTGCCGGGCCTTACCCACCACAGGATGATCCACTTCGACGAAGAATTCTCGGGCCTCTAGGTGGGGGCAGTCAAACAAGTCTCCGGCGTCCTGGGCCATGCCAAACACCAGGCGCCTTTCCCCTGACGCTTGGAACAACGGCTTGCGGTCCCACTCCGACAAACCCTGGGTCAGCAGCTCTTTTAGCTCCTCGCCGTGCTCGATGCGGCCGGAACCCGAGGCAAACCGTTGATCCTGCAATTCTTCCACTCCGATCAGATCCGCAACCACGGACCAGGGCTGGGATCCCTGTACCGAGGGTATGACATACCCGTCCCGGGCCGGCATCAACTCCTCGAAGCTCGAGCCCCGGACCGGGCGGCGGCCTTTGATGGCCCCCATGTAGTTGTAAAAGGGCACTGCTTGAACCAGGTGGGCCGCCAAACACTCGACCACCGAAACGTCCACATGCTGGCCCCGGCCGGTGGTCAGCCGGTGGAACAGGGCCGCCAGGGTTGCCACCGCCCCGTTGATTCCGGCCACGTACCAGGATTGTTCCAAGGAGTTACGCAGGGGCTCCCGGTCCGAGTCGCCCGAGTGGTACATCAGTCCGCTAAGGGCGGTGGTCACCAAGTCGGTGGCGGCGTGGTCCCGGTAGGGTCCGGTCTGTCCGAAAGGCGTGATGGATGTATGCACCAGACCGGGATTCTCTTTGGACAAGACTTCGTAGGTCACCCCCAGGGCTTGGGCCCGAGCCGGCGGGAGATTTTCAACCAGCACGTCCACCTCGCGGGCCAGGTTCGCCAACACCTGCCGGCCGGTATCGCTACCGATATCCAGGGTTACCCCTCGCTTATTGGTGTTTATATAAAGGAAGGGGATGCTTTTTTCCGGATGGGGGTCGTCGCCGGCAAAGGGACCCATGCGCCGGGCCGGGTCCCCCTGTCCCGGTGGTTCAATCTTGATGACCTCCGCGCCGTAGTCGGCCAACAACCTGGCGCAAAATGGCGCGGAAATTTCCGCGCCCAGCTCCAAGACCCGGATGCCTTCCAGCAGTCCTCCCGACATTAGTCTTCCGCTTCCCAGACCAAGGGGAGGCTCTGACCCACCTTGGGCAAAACCACCGTGGCCCGGCCCGATGCTGTCTGTTCTCCCCGGCTGTTGCGCAGGCCAACGTCGCATTCCACGTAGCCGAAGCCGTCCCTCTCCCGTTTGGCGGTGACGATTCCAGACGCGGTGATCACATCGCCCGGATAGTCCATGCCTCTGTGCTCCACGTAGAAACGCTTGAACCAGCCTTCGTCCCCGGTGAAGCCGATGACCAAGTGGCCCAAGTACTGGTTTTTCAGCGAGCCGTTGACCACAACGTTGGCCAGCCCTTGGCGTAACTGGGCGAAGGGCAGGTCCCAGTGGATGCGGGCATAATTGCCGTTGGCGGCCGCCCACCGGACCAGGTGGGTGGTGGTGATTGGGCCTTTGACCACCGGCGTGAGCTCCATGCCGATTTCGATGTCCTCGAAGTGACGCTGGCCGTTGTTTACGGACTGGGGGGGAGGCGGTACGACGACACCGGGGTCCGGCGGTGACACGGGCACCGTGTTAAGGCTGTCGCTGACGTTGGCCGCTTGCCGGGGTTCCTGCGCCGCGGGCAAGGCGCGATGTATGCTGACCCGCTTTGCTTGATTGACCACCTGACCGTTCTGGTTGGTTTGGGTCTCTTGTCGGACCACAAAAATCAGCGGCCCAGAGCGGCCTTCCTTTTGATAAATCTCCAGAATGCGGAAGCGCCGGGTGATCCAGTCGCCGGCGTACACCGGCCGGAGAAACTGCCAGTCGGCGCCGCCATTCAAGCCGTAGCTATTAAAGGGCAGCGGCACCTGGAAGTGAGACTCCTGTCCCGCGCCGAAATAACCGATGGGCGGTCCAATGTCTTTCCAGGTTGCCAAGGGAGGGCACAAGATGCCGCCATACCGGCTCCGTTGGGCGTATGCCGAGTCCACGTACAGAGGGTTGGGGTCCTGAATGGCGTCGGCTACGTCGAAAGCCATCTCTTCGCTGATAGGGAAGCGGTTGCGCTCCGGTTCCGTCTCCTGGCCGATGAGTGCCCTGACTTCGGCTGTGATCAAACTGTCTGCCATGGTGGGTACTCCGCTGTTTACTTGTCCTTCTTGAACGGGTTTTTGGGGACCTTTTTCGGGAACTTGTCGAAGGACAGCTTATCGGTAGGTAGTTTGTCTATCGGAATCTTATCAATCGGAATCTTGTCGATCAGGATATCGTTGACGGCGGCATCTTACTCCACGGAGGAGTTTTAATGGCCGGGAACTCGGTGGGGATTTTATCCACCGGGATTTTCTCGATGGGCATCTCGTCGATGTGTAACTCTTCCCAAGGGATGGCGCCTTCAGGGATCAACTCCCAGGCCTTCTTGGTTGCCTCCCGCTCCGCGTCGGCGGATCCGGCCAGCCATCCGACGTTCAAGCACTGATCGGTTGCTTCAGCCGCTGCCAAGGAGAAGGCGGCGGCGCAGTTGGTCTGCATTCCCAGTATGGTGCTGTAGTAGGAGCCTATGATGTGTTTGGGTAGGTCCAGCGCTTTGAATATGGCGCTGGACTGGATCTCTTCCGGGGCCAATTGGGTGCCGTCGGGGTTTAGCTGCAACAATTTACCAACATGCTCGTAGTTTAAGAGCATACCAGGAACCCGCGGGATGGGGTCCCGGTCCACCACCACTCGGTAGCTATCGGGCACCAGCGAGTCATACACTTCCCTGAACTTGCCTTTGCCCACTCTTGGCTGGCCAAAGGTGAAGACCGTGACCGGACGCTGGGTGTGGACCGCGATATCGAAGCTACTGAGGATAGCCAGCGCCCCACCCAAGCTATGCCCAGTTACGTATATGTCCTTGTCCGGATGCTGGGCGATGTACTCCAGAATCCGGTCCCTGTAGCGCAAGTGCTCGTTGTGAAACCCCGAGTGGACTTTTAGTTTTCTGTATTCCTGGGCGTTTGAGACGCTGTCGTCGATGAAGCTGATCTTTTTCGGTGTCGCACGAAGATCGGTCAACACGTTGAGGGTCACCCCCCATCCATCATCCGATGCGGTAGAGCGGAAGGCTACCACCAAATTGTCTTCGGCGATAGCCACGTAGGCCTGGCCTCCGCTCATGGGTGGGGACTCCACACCCCAAATATCGAATCCGGCCGCCAGTGTCGACCGTGCCATGTTCACCCCGGTAGCGTTAGAGTGCGGGCTTTATTCGCCAAGTTTACAACCTTTTGAGAACTGAGTCCCGCCGAGAGACCCTAATAGGCCCCAGGGATCCTGGTTGGCAAGCCGGCAAACTGGGCTCGGTTTCAACCACAGGTCCATCCGCGATAGAATATTGGGGGTTGAGAGTGCGGGCTTGATTAACCACCCCGCAGGCTGGTTCCCAGTCAAATGGTAACCTGGCTTTCACGAAGCTTGGGGTCTGCGCATTTCCGGGCCGAGGCAAATGCGGAGCCCTGCGACAGAGATCGGTGTTGGCGCGACAGCCGAGAGCTGATTTAGGAGGAGAGGAATGACTCTAAATGAGTTTATTGAAGATGCGTTGGGTAAAGAGCGGGAGTTTTTGCTGGAGGCGGTCCAAGACCTGACGCCGGAGGAGCTGGCGTGGCGAGCGGGGGCGGAGGCCAATCCCATTGGCTGGATCCTGTGGCATATGATCCGGGTTGAGGACATGTGGTTCCAATTCTTCATTCAGCGCCAGCCCGAGATATGGGAGAGAGACGGTTGGAACGAAAAATTCGGCCTTCCCACCCGTGACAACGGATTTGGCCATACCCTGGAGCAGGTGGCCAACTTTCCCGCGCTGGACAAGGGGGAGCTACTGAACTATTGGGAAGCCGTACGGGCCGGCACCCTGGAATATTTGCGCGGATTGGGTCCCGAAGACTACACTCAGGTCCCCCGCGAGCAACGGCCGGAAATGTCCGTGGGCGCCGTGTTTCGCCAGGTCATAGGGGAGCTGTATCAGCACCAGGGGCATATAGCTTACTTGAAAGGCCTGATCCGGTCGGGGGCTCCAGGGGTGTGACCATCAGGCCGATCAGCTAGAATCCCCCGGATATCAGCGGTTGTGGGTTCCGGCGCTTGACACTTTTTAACACGGGGGGATATAATATGTACCCGGATACCCCCTTTAAACCACGTTTTCCCGGCGCGTTTCACCCTTTTCGACCAGACTTGTTCCATTTCCCTTTTTATCATTAAGCGCAAATCCGGCCCCGGACGGTTGACGTTGGCGATGCTACATGGCCACTAAGTATATCTTTGTGACTGGTGGAGTGGTCAGTTCAATCGGCAAAGGAATCAGCGTCGCATCTATTGGGCGCATTCTCAAAAGCCGCGGGTTATCCGTCTCCGTTTTGAAGTTAGACCCCTATTTAAACGTCGACCCCGGCACCATGTCTCCTTACCAGCACGGTGAGGTGTTCGTCACCAATGATGGAGGCGAAACCGACCTGGACCTGGGTCATTACGAACGGTTCATCGACGTCGAATTGACCCGCGCATCCAATTTCACCGCCGGCGAGGTTTATCTGGACCTGATAGCCAAGGAACGGCGAGGGGACTTTCTTGGCGGCACCATTCAGGCCGTCCCTCACGTTACCGGGGTCATCAAAAATAGGATTACCCGGCTGGCCGATGAGCAGCCGGTGGACGTGGTGGTCGTCGAGGTGGGCGGCACCGTCGGCGACATTGAGGGACTGCCCTTTCTGGAGGCCATTCGGCAGATCCGCAACGACGTGGGCCGGGACAATGTTTTCTATATCCACCTGACCCTGCTACCCTACCTGGCCGCCGCTCATGAGCTAAAGACCAAACCCACTCAACACAGCGTCAAAGAGTTGAGAGGCATGGGGATCCAACCCGACGCCATCCTTTGCCGCAGCGACTTTCCAGTGTCCGACGCGATACGAGAGAAAATTTCATCCTTCTGTGATGTACCCCAGGAGGCGGTGATTCCGCTGATTACGGTGGACAACGTTTACGAGGTACCCTTGATTTTGGAGGACACCGGCCTGGGCGATATCGTCATCAACTCGCTGGGGCTCCAGGGACGTTCCCGGGATATGGCCGAATGGGCCGATATGGTCCAGCGGATGCGGGACCTTCGGGATTCGGTGCCCATTGCTCTGGTCGGTAAATACGTGGAGTACCCCGACTCCTACATCTCAGTTAAAGAAGCGCTGCGCCACGCCGGACTGGGCCATGAACGGGCCGTGGACCTAAAGTGGGTCCATTCAGAGGACGTGGAGAAGTACGGCCCAGACGCCTTGCTCGGCGGCGCCTGCGGAATCATAGTGCCCGGCGGCTTTGGTCCCAGGGGTGTGGAAGGGATGGTGGACACGGCGCGGTACGCCCGGGAACACCGGGTGCCCTACCTGGGGCTCTGTTTGGGACTGCAAGTAATGGTGATCGAATGGTCCCGAAATATCTTGGGGCTTGAAGGCGCCAACTCCTCGGAGCTGGACCCAGATACGCCCCATCCGGTGATCCACATTATGCCCGACCAGCGTTCCGTAACTAATATGGGGGGTACCATGCGGCTGGGGAGCTACCCGTGCCGCCCGGTCCAGAATACTTTGACCATGGCCGCCTACCAGGAGGATGTGGTCAACGAGCGCCACAGGCATCGGTTTGAACTAAATAACTCCTATCGAGAGGCCCTGGAAAGCTCTGGGTTCATCGTGGGAGGCCTTTCACCCGATGGCGAGCTGGTGGAAACCGGTGAGGTCAGGGATCATCCGTTCATGGTGGGCGTGCAGTTCCATCCGGAGTTTCAGTCCCGGCCCAATCGTCCACACCCTTTGTTCAGAGACTTCATCGCCGCGGCGAAAGCGACCATCCGCGAGGGGGCGCAGCATCCCTTGCCCCTGGACACAGCGGGTTGATGGTGGCACACCGGGTAGACATTTCAGATCCTTCGACGGGCTGGTGATCTCGTGCAACTATTTTTAGACACGGCCAATATTCAGGAAATCCGGGAAGGCGTCCGGTGGGGGGTCATCAGCGGCGTCACCACCAACCCTTCGCTGGCGGCCGCCGAGGGAATCGGGGACAGCGGGAGCTACAAAGCCGCCGTCCAGGAAATCGCCGACCTTTTGGACGGCCCCATCTCCGTGGAGGTGGTGAGCCAGGACGCGGCCGGCATGATCGCCGAAGGACGGGAGATCGCCGAGTGGATCCCCAACCCTTGGGTAAAAATCCCCAGTACAGCTGCCGGATTCGAGGCGATCTCAGTCCTCAGCCGCGACGGGATAAAAATCAATCAAACGCTGTGCTTTTCGGTCAACCAAGCTCTGCTGGGGGCCCAGGCAGGCTCCACCGCAGTCAGTCCCTTCGTGGGACGCTTGGACGACATCGGCCAGGAGGGGATGGAGTTGGTGGCCGAGATCGTCTCGCTTTTCCGGGATTATCAGATCGACACCAAAGTGTTGGCGGCCAGCATCCGCCACCCACTCCACTGCACCTTGGCTGCCCGGGCCGGCGCGGACATAGCAACGGTGCCATACAAGATTTTGGCGCAGATGGCACAGCATCCGTTAACCGATGCCGGCATGACAAGATTTCTTGCAGATTGGGAGAAGGCTGGCAGCGCCTGATCCGCTATTACTCTGGCATCTTTTACATGGTTTTAAATCGCATCGCCCAAATGGCCCATATCTCCAATATATAAAGGTGGATTCATTTTCCTTTCGGCGTCCTTGATATAGTTAATTTTTATCGGCCTAGGGCGGTAGAATTCCAAGACACCTGTCCCAGCTATTTACAACCTTCCTATTAATATTGTTCCTATCGGGGGGATCAGCGGACCCCACTAGCACAACGAGGTGAGCATGGCGACTACGCAACGAATCATTGATGTGGTGGAAGTAGGCGGCAAAACCAAGGATGAACTCTTGGTTTTAGCCCATGACGTCGGCTTGGCCGACGGCGCGACCCTGGATAACATGCACCGGGAGGACCTGCTGGCGAGACTCTTTCAAGCCGCTTCGTCCCAGCAAGCCTTGGTATCTTCTGGCATTTTGGAGACCACGGACGAAGGTTACGGCTTTCTCCGGCAGGTTTCCTCTCATGTGCCCGCCGGAGACGTCTACATATCCCAGTCGCAAATCCGGCGGTTTGGCCTGAGGGCCGGGGACAAGGTAACCGGGCAAGTGCGTCCTCCTAAAGAGGGAGAGCGCTACTTTGGTCTGGTACGGGTGGAAAAGATAAACGGCCTGGAAGCCGACCAGGTCAATTCTCGCTACCGGGCCAGTTTCGAGCACATGACCCCCATCTTCCCTGAAAAGCAGCTGGTCCTCGAGACCACCGGCAGCAACCTTGCCACTCGCATGATCGACCTGTTTGCCCCCATCGGCTTTGGGCAACGCGGGCTGATCGTCTCTCCTCCCAAAGCTGGCAAGACCACCATGCTCAAACAGATCGCCCAGGGTATAGCGGCGAACTCCCCCAATGTGATTTTAATGGTGGTTTTGATCGGAGAGCGGCCGGAGGAAGTAACCGACATGCGCCGTTCCGTTGTTGGAGACGTTTTTGCCTCCACCTTCGATGATTCCGTGGAGGACCAGTGCCGCGTGGGAGAATTGGCTCTCGAGCGGGGCAAACGGCTGGTGGAGTTCGGCAACGACGTGGTGATTCTCCTGGACAGCATCACCCGGCTGACCCGGGCCTACAACCTGGCTGTGCCCAGCAGCGGCCGAACCCTCTCCGGAGGCATCGACCCCATCGCGCTATACCCGCCCAAGAAGTTCATCGGCGCCGCCCGAAACATCGAAGAGGGCGGCAGCTTGACCATAATAGCCAATTGCATGATCGATACGGGCAGCAGGATGGACGAGGTCATCTACGAGGAGTTCAAGGGCACCGGCAACATGGAGTTGCACCTGGACCGGCGCCTGGCCGAGCGCCGTTACTTCCCCGCGGTGGACATCATCCGCAGCGGTACCCGCCGGGAGGAACTGCTGTTCAGCGAGGAAACCATGAAACAGATCGTGCTGCTGCGGCGGATGGTCAGCCTGATTTCCAACGACGGGTCGGCCAACGCCACGGAGCGGGTTCTGGAGCGGTTGGCCCGCACCGACTCCAACAAAGAGTTCCTGGCGAACTTGAACAAGGAAGTTTAGTAGCTTAAAGGAAGTTTAATCAGGCGTTCCGGCTGATACACAACTTATTAAGTACCTCATAAGTACCTCTGGCCTCGACCAGGATCTTGCGCCGACCTTTAGCCAGATTATGCGCACCTTTCTTCGATTCCACCCGGTCACCCGAGCTGCAACTCCCCCGGACACCCATCTGCTGGTTTATGATGGCGATTGCTCGTTCTGTGTTGCCAGCGTCGAATTTATTCGCAAGCATTCCCGAACCACCATAACCTTGGTACCGTTTTCCCAGCTTCCCCAATATGACCTCCTCGGGTCCCTGGACCAACGGAAGATCCTAGCCAGCGCGCACTACATTACCCCCGAGGGAATCGAGTACCACGGAGGAGAGAGCATCACTCGAGCCCTCCGCCTGCTGCCCGGCGGCTGGGTATTCGGCTTGTTCGACCTTTGGGGGGTGACGCTGGTCCGGGAGCTGGCCTATACCCTGCTAGCCAGCAATCGTGCCGTTGTTTCCAAGCTGACCCGTTTGCTTCGTCTCTCCCGCCCCGTTTAGCCAACAGCCGCCACAACGATGTGATCAGGGCAGGTTATGTTTCCAGCCATCAACCTCCCTCCATCGATCCCTCCCACTGGACTGGTCCATCCTCTTTAACCGGCTGTCCGCCCCGGTCGACATCGCCTTCCTGGTCTACTTTCGCATAGCCTTTGGGGGCGTGGTCCTGTGGCAGGTGTGGGGAATCTTTGCCAATAATTGGGTGGAGCGATTCCTCACCGGCAAGGAATTCTACTTCAAATACTGGCCCTTCTACTTTGTCCAGCCATGGCCCGGCGATGGTATGAACATACACGTCGCGTTACTGGCGGTGTTCGCTGCTTTCGTCATGGTGGGGCTGCTGTACCGGTTCAGCGCCGCGGCAACCTTCTTTTTGCTTACCTATATCTTCTTGCTTGACCGGGCTCTTTACCTCAACCACCTGTACCTGACCTGTCTCATCGCATTCGTTATGATTTTCCTGCCCGCTCACCGGAGCCTCTCCGTTGACGCGCTGCTGAGGCCCGGGTTGCGTTCGACGGCCGTTCCCGCCTGGACGCTGTGGCTCCTGCGCTTTCAAGTGGCCGTACCCATGTTTTTCGGGGGTGTCGCCAAAATCAACTCCGACTGGTTGCGGGGACAACCCCTGTCCGCCTTCCTTCAAGGCCAGACCGACTTTCCTGTTATTGGCCAGTTCTTCCCTCTGCCGCCCGTGGTATGGCTCATAACCTACGGCGCCCTGCTAATCGACCTTCTTTTCATATTTTACCTGGCCAACCGGCGCACCCGGGTGTTTGGGTTCATCTTCGTCCTTGCTTTTCACTTCATCAACTCGCGGCTGTTCGACATTGGGATATTCCCCTGGTTGATGATCGCCGCCACCCTGATCTTCTTCCCACCGGGATGGCCCCGGCGCATGCTGTGGGACATCAGGCGGGCCCATCCCGTGCGGGTACCTGCCCTGGGACTGGGTTTCGTTCTGGGCGCCTTCATTGGGGGGACGCTTCCGGCGGATTTCTCCTGGGTTCACATCATCATCGGCGGGCTGGGAACCGCTGTCGCCGCCTACCACCTTGAAGAGCCGTTCCGCCGGCTAGAGGTCGAGCCGCCTACCGATACCCGATCAACCCGGCGCAGGGGAAGGAACCGCCGGGCCAGCCTAAACCCAGGACCGCTGCCGGTGGCGCCCGCAGTGGTGGGAAAGTGGACCCTGGCCCTATTGGGGGTTTGGGTCGCAACCCAAATGTTGGTACCCTTGCGTCATTTTGTTATCCCCAGCAACGTCCATTGGACCGAAGAGGGGTATACCTTTTCGTGGCACATGATGCTCCGGCAAAAGCCGTCCGATGGGTTCTTCACCGTCACCGGCCGCGCCACCGGGGAAGAGTGGACCGTTGACCCCGCAGAGTACTTGACCCCAAGACAGCAACTGGAGATGCTAAGGTACCCCGACATGATCCGGCAGTTCGCTCTCTACCTGGAAGAACGATTTCGGGCCCAAGGCCACGGTGACGTGGAGGTACGGGGCCGGATTGCCGCCTCCCTCAACGGCAGAGAGCCCCAGCTGCTCATTGACCCCAACGTCGACCTGACCCAATATCGCCGGCCATGGCTGGGTCGAGCCGACTGGATTTTGCCCTTGAAGACACCGCTTGGGCCAAGGAACTGAGACCCCGTGAGTAAGACCTTCTAGATAAAACCGTCGAGTGGCAGTTTTGGAGTCAGTTTTGATAGGGCCCTAAACCAGAGCCAAGGTGGGATCTACATGGACAACCACACCAACCCGGGGTCTTTCGATTGTCACCCTGAACGAAGTGAAGGGTCTGGGGAGGGGAGGAGTTAAGGCCCCGCCCCAGATGCTTCGCCGCTGCGGCTGGCTCAGCATGACATCCTTGGGGCAATGACGTTTCAGGGGCGGGAATGAAAGACCCCGCATACCAACCCCTGCGGGTTTCACTT
>JADFFS010000006.1 GCA_022568195.1 Chloroflexota bacterium
CCTAGCCAGTGATGTGTCATTAGATGCATCCTCCTGGTTTGGCGTTGTCCTGAATTTCGGTTACACCCAATCGTTAGACGGATACAGGCTGTATGATGTCGAAGTTGTACGTTTCTTGACTGAGTTACGCCGGAATTCGCCTTGTACAGACCTTCTAAAATTAAGCGTTGGCTGACGGCCTGCCGGATAGGTTGCCGAAATATATACTATTGATGTTAGGTTGTCAATCGGCGCCCGCCGAAGGGTTCAAGCGCAACTGATCGCAAAGGAGCGCTTAACCGATCTGGTCACGTGGAAAGGCACTTCAGGTTACATGCCGGGACGGCTTTTGGTTGGGGGAGCTGTAAATGGGAGACGTGGATCTGTCTACCGATACCTGGAGCAGTCAGGCCAGCAGGACACCACAGGAATCATGGGGAGTTCAAGGCAACAGGCGCGCCGCGTGACGGGCTGATAAGGAATTCGGCCTGGCGCATTGCGGGTGCCGAACGCTGGAGGGCACTGTGGCGCAACAGATGCAGTGGTGGGCCTGGATGGACTCGAACCATCGACCTCGGTCTTATCAGGACCGCGCTCTAACCGCCTGAGCTACAGGCCCGCGAGAAGGAGTTGCCAATCGATTATAGCTACTGGCTCCCAGCACATCAAGAAGACCGGCGTCCGTTCATTCTAGCTGGGACCCGTCTCTGTGGTGTCGTCAGGCTCGTGTCCGCTGTCATTTGAAGGCGCCGATGACTCCGCCAACTTCCCGCGTCGCCTACGGCGGCGGGGGCCCCTCCCATCGCGCCGCGACAGCGCATCGGCCCCCTTTAGACCCATAATCGCATCCGGCCCCCACTCCTTGGGGAACTGGAGAGTCCTCACCGGGTAGTTGATTACGATACCTTCGGTCTTCAGCCGCTGGTGCAGCTTCTGCATCAACTCTGTCTGCACGATGAAACTGCCCCAACGGTCCTTGGCCTGCACGAAAAGCCAGAAAATCACATTGGATTCACCGAAGCTATCGAATCCGAAATATCTGCCATACTCTTTTACCACATGGGAGCTCGACTCCAGAACCTCGTCCATCACTTCATTGCATACAGTTTCAACCCTCTACAGGTCGCTGTCGTAGCTGACGCCACAGTTAAACCACACGTTTACCGCTGCGGTCGGTTGCTGGTAGTTGGTGATAATCGTCTCGGCAAACTTGTTGTTGGGCACCACCACCAAGTTGTTTTTCCAGTTGCGTATGCGGGTGCTGCGCCAACCCACTTCGACGACGTAGCCGGTGATGCCGCCTTCCATCTCGATGTAGTCTCCTGGCGAGATCACCCCTTCCGTCATCACGTAGGTCCCGGCGAACAGGTTGGCCAAGGTCGGTTGGAGAGCCAGGGCCACCGCCAAACCTCCCAACCCCAAACCAGCGATCAGCGGGCTGATGTTGATCTCCAGGAGGTCCAGGACCAGTAACGCCCCGATGCCCCAGATGAGAAACACGGCGCCGCGGCGCCGCAGGGGAATCAGCCGCGCGTCCACCAGGGGCTCCGGGCGGGAACCCAGCGTTTCCAGATACCAGTCAATGACGCGGGACATCAGAGCGACCACAGCCACGATGCCCAGCACGATTCCCAGCAGGGCAAACCCTTTGTCGGCGGCGGATTGCTGCCCTTGACTGAGCTCCAGCGGCACCGTGAGGGCCAGGTAGCCCCCCAGGCCGAGGATACCGATGGTGGCAGGCCAACGGGTGGAGCGAAGCATCCTGGAGGCCAGGTCCGTGGGCGCCCAATGGGAGAGGTGAAGGATCACCCGGAACAGCAGCTTGTGGAAAACCAGCGCGGTCAGCAGCGATACCAGGAAGATCCCACCGGCAATGGCCGGGTCAAACCATGGGGAATCTTCCAGTCCGATAAGAGACAGGTAGAGGTATATGGGCGGGCGCTACTCCGGTCAGCGGCGAAGATTGACAGGTTCGAGCAAGGCGTCGGGTGTCCCCGAAATCTCACTTCGATTATATCATCGGGTGCCTGAACGATAATGCAGACCGGCCGGCGACGTTGCCCCTGTTTGGGCCAAGCTGGGCCACGAACCGCCACGGCATAACCGGCCAATGACGCCGGCATCAGGCCGGTTAGCCTTTTTCAGTGGTCTTTACGGCTTCCAAGCAGGTTCCCAGTTCCGGCCCGGGCTGGTGACCACACCGGTCTGTCCGGTCCCGTCGGCGTTCATCACAAAGATGTCGTTGCCTCGGGTGAACGCGATTTTCGCCCCATCGGCCGACCACGACGGATGGCTATCCGCCGCGCTGTTGTTGGTCAGGTTCACCTGGCCGCTGCCATCGGCGTTCATCACGTAGACTTCGTTGTTCCCACCCCGGAAGGTGGAGAATGCCAGCTTTGACCCGTCGGGCGACCACGAGCCGGGCTCTTCGTTGCTGGAGGGGGTGTTGCTCAGATTTACCTGATTCGAGCCATCGAAGTTCATGACGTAAACCTCGCCGTTACCGTCGCGCCAGGACGTAAAAGCGATCTTGGCGCCGTCGGGTGACCACTCCGGCCAATGGTCGGTATCCGAATCGGTGGTGAGCCGGGTCTGGCCGCTGCCGTCGGCGTTCATTACGTAAATCTCCCAGTTGCCGTCCCGGTCCGACCTGAAAGCTATCTTGTTGGGCGGCGGCGTGGGCGTGGGAGTAGAGCCCGGTGGGGGTGTCGGCGTGGGAACGGGCGTGGGCGTGGCAGTGGAGCCCGGCGGCGGTGTGGCCGTCGCGCTGGCCCCGATATAGCTGCGCGTTGTCGGGGACGGCGTGGGGGTGGAGGATGGTTCGCCCACCAGGACTTCGACGGTCCTTTCTTCGGCCATGTACACGGCGCCTCGGTTGTTGTAGGCCAACGCAAGCTGTGGGTCCAGGCGGATGGCCTCGTTGTAACCCTGAATGGCCTTCTCGTACTGGCCCAGGTCCTTATAGGCATTGCCCCGGCTGTTGTGGGCCAGCGCAAGCTGTGGGTCGAGGTGGATGGCCCCGCGGTAATCCTGAATTGACATCTCCATCCTTATCCATCCCCTTGCTCGATTCCGCTTCACTAACGTCTGATTCCATTGTGCGCCTCGGCCTACAGTCGAGAAATCACCACAACGGGTGATAAAAGAGTGAAATATGCGGTGAGCTGGGGATGAGAACAGGGCTAGCCTTTTTGATATCCCAGCCTGGACGGAGAGGATAGCCCTAAATCGACTCTTCCTATACCTGGCTCCTCCAAACAAAAATTAATGCTGCCGCCGACACCAAACGGTCACATATTATGTTGAACCAAATTAGCGTTAATGGAAAGCCACTGAGATGGAGTAGATTCAACATACAGGCGTTCCCACGACGTTCAAATTTCAAAGGGCTATCAGAATGGGGGTCTAGGGTATCAAAAGAGTATCTAGCGGACGATGTTGTTAAGGTGGTTCGCCCAAGAGATGGAGGGATTCTTTGGGAAGAAAGTGGTCCTAGCTTCGCGCATCGCCGGCTAAGCCCAGGGCGGATAGACCTCGGTCTCGTCACTGTTGAAAAAACTGACGGAGAGCGCCGGGGACATTCAGTTTGGGGAAGTGCCGGAGGTTGAGTCGAATGGCCTGGCCGGCCCCAACCGGGTCTATCAGGTGGCTGCCGACGATTCAAGCCCAGACCGCCCAGGCATTGGAGAGGGGGCTGGCCGAGGGCAGCAAAGAAAAGTGTAAACCCGAGCTAAACGGGCATTTTACGAGGCGCATCCGTGCCGATGCTAATTCCTTAACGCGAGCATCTCTCGAGCTTGAATTGGGCAAAGCGTAAATTATTTCGGGGCCCTTCCCGAACCCTGCTAGGTCCCTCTTTAGTGAGGATCAGTGCCACATACCGCGTTTTTTCCATGTCGCCTTCATTACCTGTGTCTTAAGGCTAGCCTTAGTCGTTAACGACGTATGCCGGTGCATAATACGATCGCCTCTAACCTGATCGAAGTGCGAATAGTCAGTGTGGGGTAAAGGTAACTAAGGTCATATTGAGGGGCAATTGTGAGGTAAAGGTAACAAATGTCAAGTTGACTGAGGAAAAATGATGCTCTAACCTGCCTGTGGGGTAAGTCACTTACCATAATCATCCAAAAGAGCGATGCTGCAAATATCTTGAGGAGCCGGAGAGAGCCGCTCTGTTCCTCTGTGGCTAGGGCCAGGTCAATTACGGCGAGAAGGACCGTGACGCCACGCCGGTTAGAGTTGAATGAACCCGATTAGTACGAAAGTTTTAGTGGGGGGTATGGCGGCGGTGGCTTTGATATCAAGCATCGCAGCCGTGGCGGCCTTTGAATCCCACACGGTCAACGTACAAGCCCACATCGAAAATGCCATTCAAGTACAGCCAATAAATAAAATGATCGGCGGGTCCGCCGTGTTCCCCGAGGAGTGGGTGACCGCCGAATTTTTTGTAGACGCCAGTGATTCCTTTGCAGGCCAAACGCGCGTAAACACGGTAGATTACATCGTGTGCGCCAAGCCAAAGATAATGCCGCCATCCAGTGGCAAATATTTCCATTGGATGGGAGGCGGAGCATACTTTTCAACTGACGACGGCTCCACATGGACCCACATCGGACCGCCCCACGTTGAGGGGACCGTCCCGGTGTATCCACCTGGGGTTGTCTGCCCCTCTGGAGTGGGCGGCACCATCACAACTACCACCGGCTCCAGCTTCTTGCTGGGTTTCGATGTTCCTGTTAGGGAAGAGAACTACAACCCGCTGACCGATGTGTGCGATAAGCCTCGGCCTAACACCGGCAGCTTCAACCCCCTCAATGGGAGTAAGACTTCCACCTCTCCCGACATGGTTGACGGGCTAGCCGGCGGACCCTGCCAGGCCCCAAGCATGATAGTGGCCAACTCCGTTTCCGCAGATGACGCGAAATACGCTTTGTTTATCATAGTCCAAGTGACTGACCTCTCCCCGTAGGCTAGCGTATCAGCTTCACGACCGCTGGCTGCACCTGGACCTGGGCGGCCCGGGCACACTGGCCGGAGTCGACGGGGTTGGGCTCGGCCTGGTCCACCGCCAATTTCATTTCATAAATGGGGTTACCCGGCTCTACTTCACCTTGCAGGCGCTCCTCCCACCATAATTTGGGGTCTCGAACGAACTCACGATAGGACAGCATCGGCGGCTCTCCGTACTTGGTCCACAATCCGCCAGGTCCACGATACGGGGGAATGCCGCTCTCCACCGAAAGGCCGGCCCCCACGATGGCCACCACGTAATGGCAACCAAGAACGATATTGGAGGCCTGGACCAGCTTGGCCGCCAGCTCCTCGGGAAATTCAGCCATCGCGCTCTTCCTTGCCCCTGTCCAAATCGAAATGCCGTCGCTCATCCTAATCGATTGCGAGATATGGGGGTGAGCGAGCGGGTGAGAAACAGGCAATCGTTGATGGCCACGCCACTAGTACTATGTCCAGGAAAAATGACTAATGTCATTGGTACGAAAATGTCATGCTGAGCCAGCCGCAGCGGCGAAGCATCTGGGGCGGGGCGTCTCCTCCGCCACCCCAGATCCCTCGTCCTTCCCGCAAAGGACTCGGGGTGACAGGGTGGTGCCCATTTTCGTGGGCTGTGGTGCCCGGATGCAATCTGGGCATGATAGATTCCGACCGCATGGAGGAATCTGGGGATGGGCGGAACGACCCCACGCCAGATTCCTCGCCGCTTCCCTCCTCGGAATGACAGGTTGGCACAATCGGTCATTCCACTACAATCAACCTAACGCAGTACTAGGAATCAAGCACCATCGCCGCTATCGCTGCGAGGTAGAAGGAACAGCGCATGTCCGGTGTGACGGGGGGACTAGATCCTGGGGAAAGCCTCGCGGCCGATCAGGGGGACGAAGCGGCAGGGCCCCAACATGCGCACCGACAGCCCTTCGTCGGTGCGGTGGGCCTGTACCAGCTCCTGCTGCTCCCGCGTTCCCACCGGCACCACCAACCGGCCCCCGACCGCCAGCTGGGAGACCAGCGATTCCGGCAGCTTGGGTGCCGCCGCAGCCACGATTATCGCGTCGTAGGGGCCTAGTTCCGGACAACCCAAAACGTCGCCGGCAAGCTCCACGGTTACGTTGGAATATCCCAGATCGCTAAGCACAGCCTGGGCCCGCTGTGCCAGCATGGGAATCAGTTCCACGGTTACCACCCGGCCGTTGGGCACCAACCCGGACAAGATCGCCGCCTGGTAACCGCTACCGGTGCCCACTTCCAGGACCCTTTCCGAGCCCCGCAACTCCAACGCGGCGGCCATCATCGCCACAATGTAAGGTTGGGAGATAGTCTGGCCTTCTCCGATGCTCAAGGGGAAGTCCACGTATGCCATGTGCCGGCTCTCCACAGGCACGAACAACTCCCGGGAAACCTGCTCCATGACACGAACGACTGAATCTGAGCGTATATTACGCGAAAGGGCACGGAAAAGGCCACGCCTGGCTTTTGCCAGGTTTTTATCCATACAAAAAAACCTCCCGCGTAGCTACACTATAGCATGAGCGCTTTTTATCAACAACGGACGAGCCTACAGCCTCCCGCCGGCCGGAGTCACGATTTAAAGTTGACGGTGGTGATACTCTGTGGTAGGCTCGATTCCGGTAACTGACCAATAATAGATTTCTAGAGATTTTAACAGATTTTGACGGTTGAATCACCACCGGACCAGCAAGCCCAATGGATATCGTTAGGTGCGGCTTGCCGCCTTCTCAACGCCAATCAAGCCACCCTGCGCCAATGGGCCGACAACGGTCACCTGCGCGTCTACCGTACACCCGGCGGACACCGCCGTTTTTTGACCTCGGACATTCTTGCCCTGACCAATGGAACCAGCTTGAACGTCGACGCCGGTCGGGCCGATGCCGCCGGCCGGGCCGATGCCATGGAAGGTTCCGCCCTGCGCCGCATCCGGCGGCGTTTGAGCGGGGAAGCCGTGGCCCGGCAGGCGTGGTACCAGAGCGTGGAGGAGGAAGGCAGGGTCCGAATGCGTCTCTTCGGACGCCGGTTGCTCTCCTTGCTGGTCCAGGACCCGGCCATGCGCCGCCGCCGCCAGGAAGCCATGTCCGAGTCGCACATGCTGGGTGGGGAATACGGTACCGAGATGGCCGACCGGGGGGTATCTCTAAAAGACACCCTGGAGGCTTTTGTTTTCTTTCGTTCAATGGTCTTAGACTCGGCCGACCCCCAAGCTTGGCCCCGGATCTTGGAACTGGCCGACCAGGTGATGGTGGGCCTGGCTGAGTCGTACCAGAAACGCATGGAGTGATCCTGCTCCGAATCAACCTGACCAATTTACCAGGAGGTACCCTTTACAGCCATGGACCTGACCGACAGAGAGCTGTTGAACCTGATACAAAGCAAGTTTCCCCTGGCGATACGGCCCTATCAGGAACTGGGGCAAGAGTTGGGCATTACAGAAGAGGACGTGCTCAGCCGGTTGGCCGAACTGAAACGCAAAAACGTGCTGCGCCAGATCAGCGCCATATTCGACACCCGCCGCTTGGGTTACAAGACCATGCTGGTGGCTATGGCCTATGACCCGGACAAGCTGCACCGAGGCGCCCTGCAAATCAACCGGCACCCCGGAGTCAGCCACAACTACGCCCGGGAAGGCTCTTACTACAACCTGTGGTATACCCTGGCGGTGCCTCCGGACCATGACCTAGAAGCCACCGCGGAGCGCATGGCTCACGATACCGGCGCCATCACCTTCCGCATGATGCCGACCATCCGGTTCTTCAAGATCGGCGTCAACTTCGACATGGTCAACCAGAAGGGATCGTCCTACAACTACAGCCCCGACGGCTACGATAGCGACGCAGCTAAAGGCTGGAACCAAGCAGTCCCGGTAACCGAGGAGGACAAGGCGGCCATCCGGGAGCTCCAGGAAGACCTAGCCCTGGTCCCCGAACCATTCCAAGAGATGGCTCAAAGGCTGGGCAAAACCGAGGACGAATTGTTTGCCCTGGCCCAAGACCTACAGGAACGTCGCCTCATGCGCCGCTACAGCGCCGTCTTGCACCACCGCCGGTCCGGGTTTCGGGCCAACGCCATGATCGTGTGGAACGTGCCCGAAGAGCGAGCCGAAGAGGTGGGTATGACCATGGCCCAGCACAACGCGGTGACCCACTGTTACGAGAGGCCCACCTTCCCTGACTGGCCTTATACCCACTTCACCATGGTACATGCCACAACACCCGACGGTTGCGAGGAAATCGAACGGGAGATCAGCGAGGCCACCGGCATCACCGACCGGTTGCTGCTCTACAGCACCAGGGAATACAAGAAAACCCGAGTGCGTTACTTCGTCGATGACTACGAACGGTACCGGCTAAGCGAGGAAGCCACGCGGGAAGCCAAATCCGTGGCCCAGGCATAACGAGTTGAGTATATGACAGCCTACTATCCTGTATATCTCAACCTCACAGGCAAGCGCTGCCTGGTCTTCGGGGGAGGCCCGGTGGCGGAAGACAAAATCGCCAAGCTGCGGCACTCGGGAGCCGAGGTGTCCGTGGTAAGCCCGGAGGTGACCCCGGCCATACGCGACGCTGCCCTCAATGGCGAAGTGGAGTGGCATGACCGCCACTACCAACCGGGAGACCTGGAAGGCGCTTTCCTTAGCATCGCCGCCACCGACCAGCGAAAGGTCAATCAGCAGATCTTCCAGGAGGCGGAGCGGTTGGGTGTGCTGCTCAACGTGGTGGACGATCCGGCCCAGTGCACCTTCATCGCCCCTTCAATTGTTCAGCGGGGTTCCGTGACCCTGGCTATCTCCACCGGTGGGGCTAGTCCAGCCCTGGCTCGCAAGCTGAGGGAGGCCCTATCCAACAACTCCGCCCTGGAGTGGGCCGACCTGGTGGGCGTATTGTCCCAAGCTCGGCAGGAATTAAAAAAGCGCGGGGTTAAGATCGATAGCCAGCGCTGGCAATGCTGCCTCAACCAGGAGCTGCTGGCACTGGTGCAGTCTGGTAGGGAAGACGCGGCGCTGGACACCCTGCTGACCAACCTTACCGACGGCAACTCGGAGGGCTTGTGCTCGCGGACAGACCAGTGCAGCCCCGAGAAGTGCGCCAGCCTCCCCGTGAATTCCCACCGGTGACACAGGCCCGCACCAGTCCCGGAGCGCGCCCTCCGGCGTTCTTCCATCGAATGTTGGGCGGCAATCCGGCCTGCTCCCTCGCCGTCTCGCCAGTTTCAGTGGCTTGCTCCGGCGGCAACAACAACCCAGGTGAAGGACGTGGCACAGGGTAAAGTCATCAAGGTAGGCACCCGGGGCAGCGATTTGGCCTTGCGCCAAACTGAGGAGGTCCTCGACGCTCTGCGCCCAATCCACCCGGACCTGGACTTCCAGGTGGTTACCGTGCGCACCCAGGGGGACGCCAACCCGGATAAACCCCTGGCGGGGATGGGCCTGGGGATATTTGTCAAAGAGATTGAACGCCTGCTGATTGGCGGCGACCTGGACATGGCGGTGCACAGCCTCAAGGATTTACCGACACTCCTTCCCGAAGGACTGGTCCTGGGCGCGCTGCTGAAGCGTCAAGACCCTCGGGATGTGCTGGTCAACCGGTGGAACTGCCGGCTGGGAGACTTGCCCCAGGGAGCCCGTATTGGCACCAGCAGTCCCCGCCGTCGCGCCCAGTTGCAGAACCTGTGTCCCCAAGTCACGGTGCTGCCAATCCGGGGCAATGTGGACACCAGACTGCGGAAAGCCCAGGGAGAAGAGTACGACGGGGCCGTCCTGGCGGCCGCCGGATTGATCCGCCTGGGGCTAACCGAGCATGTGGCCGAATATCTTTCCGCCCAGCGGTTCGTGCCGCCTCCCGGACAAGGGGTCCTGGCGGTGGAGGTGCGTGCCGACGACTACTCCATGGTCGATCTGCTTCGGCCCATCGACCACACCGAAACCCGGTTGGCAGCCACCGCCGAACGAGCTTTCTTGGAGAAGCTGGGCGGCGGCTGCCAGATACCCGTGGGGGCTTACGCCCGAGCCGTGGAAGATATTCTCCTGCTGACCGTGTTCCTGAGTTCCCCCGATGGAAAGAAAGCCTTCCGCTGCAAGGTGGAAGGCCTGGCCCTGGACCCTCTACAGCTAGCCAGCGACGCTTACCTGGCCGTGGTCGAACGGGGCGGCGGACCATTGCTGGAGGTGGAGTGGTCGGAGATGACTCCTTGCTGAGGATGAAACCAAACTTGCGTGAGGAATTTGGACGGTAAAGTTTACCTGGTGGGCGCCGGTCCCGGTGACCCGGGTCTGATCACCGTGAAAGGGCGGCGCTGCCTGGAGCAAGCCCAGGTGGTGGTTTATGACC
Organism: Chloroflexota bacterium; assembly: GCA_022568195.1. Lineage (GTDB taxonomy): Bacteria > Chloroflexota > Dehalococcoidia > Lucifugimonadales > UBA3495 > JADFFS01. The sequence goes on from JADFFS010000006.1 coordinate 10,332, forward strand.
GGTTGCTGGACCCATCACTGCTGGAATCGGTGAGCGACTCCGCCGAGCGAGTGTTTGTCGGCAAGGAGCGAGGGCGCCAGGCCCTGACCCAGGCCGAGATCAACGGCCTGCTGGTGGAGAGAGCTGCCGAGGGCAAACTGGTGGTCCGGCTCAAGGGGGGAGACCCCTTCGTCTTCGGACGGGGCGGCGAAGAGGCCCTGGCTTTGGCCCAGCACGGAATCCCCTTCGAGGTGGTGCCCGGGGTAACCTCCCCCGTGGGCGCGGCGGCCTACGCGGGGATACCCCTTACCCACCGGGGAATAGCTTCCTCCTTCACCGTGGTCAGCGGCAGCGAGGACCCGTCCAAACCCGAGTCATCGGTGGACTGGCGCGCCCTGGCCCACTGTGGCGGTACTTTGGTGGTGCTGATGGGCTGGTCGTCCCTACAATCCATCCTGCAAACCCTGATTCGAGAGGGAATGTCCGCTGATACTCCGGTGGCCTTGGTGCAATGGGGCACCTGGCCCGGGCAATCCACGGTTACCGGCGATCTGGAAAACATTGTAGCCAGGGGCCAGGACGCCGGCTTGGAAGCCCCAGTGATCGCTGTAATAGGCAAAGTGGTCGACCTGCGGGAACAGCTTCGTTGGTTCGACCGGCGTCCTTTATTCGGAAAAAGGGTGCTGATAACCCGGTCACGGGCCCAGGCATCCAGACTGCGGGAGCTTCTGGAGCAACTGGGCGCCGAGCCTATCGAGCTTCCCACTATTCGGATCGAACCTTTGGAAGACTTCGCCGAACTGGACGGCGCGCTGGCGCGCCTGGCCGACTTCCGCTGGGTGTTCTTCGCCAGCAGCAACGCGGTGGACCAGGTGTTTGCCCGTTTAGAACACCACCACCAGGATTCCCGGGCCTTGGGTTCAGTCAAGGTTGGAGCAATCGGTCCGGCTACCGCCGAGGCCCTTCTACGCCGGGGGATTGCCGCCGACTTCGTTCCCACGCGTCCGATTTCCGAGGTTGTGGTGCAAGAGCTGTCCAGCCTGGAGTGGACCGGCGTGCCCGTGCTGCTGCCTGGGGCCGACATCGGGCGGGACGCCCTGGCCCAAGGCCTGTCCGGGTTCGGCGCCCGAGTTGAGAGGGTCGCCGCCTACCGCACCGTCCCCGTCACTGGGATGGCCGGACGGGCCCAGGACGCGTTGCGACAGGGCATCGACATCGTCACATTCACCAGTTCGTCCACCGTCCGCAACCTGATGGGACTCCTGAACGGAGACAAAGGCGCTCTGGAGCTCTGCAAGATCGCGTGTATCGGCCCCACCACCGAGGCCACCGCCCGCGAGTTGGGCCTGCGAGTGGACATGGTGGCCAGCCAGCACACCGTCGACGGCTTGGTCGACACTTTGGTGGAATATTTTGGCCAGACGTAGGGGGGCCCAACAAATCGGGGGCATACCTTAATCCAGGAGAGCAATACCCATGGTTAGTTATCCAGACCTGCGCATGCGCCGGCTAAGGGACTTGGCGCCGATACGTTCCCTGACGCGAGAGACTCGCTTGTCCCCCGCCGAGTTCATCTACCCCATGTTCGTAACCCACGGGAACGGGGTGAAAGACCCCATCGAGCCCATGCCCGGTTGCTACCAAATGTCCGTGGACCTGCTGGCCGAGGAGGTTGGCGAGGCCGCCGAGTTGGGCGTAGGGGGTGTTCTCCTTTTCGGCCTGCCTGCCGAGAAAGACCCGTTAGGCTCGGAAGGGTACGACCCGGAAGGAATCGTCCAGGAAGCAGTTCGGGCCATCAAGCGCGATGTGCCCGGGATGCTGGTGATCACCGACGTGTGCCTCTGCGAATATACCGACCACGGGCACTGCGGGGTAATCGATAACGGGCACGTGGACAACGACGCCACCCTGGAGCTGCTGGCCCGGACAGCGGTGACTCAAGTACAAGCTGGGGCCGACCTGGTGGCGCCCTCGGCGATGATGGACGGTCAGGTCAAAGCGATTCGGGAAGCGTTGAACGACCAAGGTTATACCGGTGTCCCCATCATGGGCTACGCCGCCAAGTACTCCTCGGCCTTTTACGGTCCTTTCCGTGTCGCCGCCGGCTCCACACCCCAGTTCGGAGACCGGCGCAGCTACCAGATGGATCCCGCCAACGCTCGCATGGCCATGCGGGAGATTGAGAGCGACATCGCCGAAGGCGCCGACATCGTGATGGTCAAGCCGGCATTGGCTTACCTGGACGTGATCCACCGGGCCCGGGAGCGGTTCGACCACCCCCTGGCGGCCTACAACGTCAGCGGAGAGTACTCCATGGTCAAGGCGGCGGGCAGCCAGGGCTGGATTGACGAAAAGCAAGTGACCCTTGAGTTGCTGACTTCCATCAAGCGGGCCGGCGCCGACATAATCCTCACCTATCACGCCAAAGAGGTGGCCCGTTGGTTGGGGGAGCATTCCTGACGTCCCGGCCCCCAGTGCCTCGAACCGGCAGCAGCGTAGGATTGAACATGCCAAACACCCGGTCGGAACAGCTCTTCGCCGACGCCCAGAAATACATCCCCGGCGGGGTTAACAGCCCGGTGCGTTCCTTCCGCGCCGTGGGGGGGACTCCTGTGTTCATTGACCGGGGCAGCGGCGCCCACGTTTGGGACGTCGACGGCAACGAGTACATCGACTACCTGGGTTCCTGGGGTCCCTTGGTGCTGGGCCACGCCCATCCCGCCGTGGTGGAAGCGCTGAAAAAAGCCGCCGAAGGGGGCACAAGCTTCGGCGCGCCGGTGGCCCAGGAGGTGGAGCTGGCCCAACTGATATGCGAGGCAGTTCCCTCCATCGACGCCGTCCGTCTGGTAAACTCGGGCACCGAAGCCTGCATGAGCGCTATCCGGCTGGCCCGGGCCTTCACCGGCCGCAACAAGATCATCAAGTTTGCCGGTTGCTACCACGGTCACGCCGACGGGCTGTTGGTCAAGGCAGGCTCCGGGGCCATGACCCATGGCATCCCCACCAGCGCCGGGGTGCCCGAGTCCTACGCCAGCGAGACTCTAGTCGCGGATTTCAACGATCTTTCCTCGGTCGAATCCCTGTTCGCGGTCCATGGGGAAGACATCGCCGGGATCATCGTGGAACCGGTGGCGGGGAACATGGGGGTGGTACCTGCCGCCGACGGTTTTCTGGAAGGCCTGCGCAGGGTTACCTCGGCCGCCGGCGCTACATTGATCTTCGACGAAGTAATCACTGGTTTCCGGGTGGATTACCGGGGAGCCCAGAGCCGCTTCGGGGTGACGCCGGACCTGACTTGCCTGGGAAAGATCATAGGCGGCGGTCTTCCCGTGGGGGCCTACGGCGGGCGCTGGGAGATCATGGAGATGGTTGCCCCTCTGGGCCCCATGTACCAGGCAGGCACGTTGTCCGGTAATCCTCTGGCGGTGGCCGCCGGCATGGCGACGCTCCGAGAGCTACAACGCCCAGGAACCTACGACCGGTTGGAAGAGACGGCGCGGCGATTGGCCGACGGCTTGAAGGGTGTTTTTGCCAGGGCTGAAGTCCCTTCCAGCATCAACCGTGTCGGTTCCATGCTTACCGGGTTTTTCACCCCTGGCCCCGTGGAAACCCTGGCGCAAGTCGAGGCATCGGATACAGAGGCCTACGGCCGGTACTTCCACGCCATGTTGGATAGGGGGGTGTACCTGGCGCCGTCCCAGTTCGAGGCCGGGTTCGTGTCGCTGGCCCATACCAACGACGACATCGACCGGACCATCGCTATAGCGGAATCGGCCCTGAAGGCCGCCTTCGAAGTGTAACGATCGTCAGTGAAAGAGAATGGCCCTCCAATTAAGTTGGAGGGCCATTCTCTTTTCCTGAAAAAGTCCCTTCCCCCTCGACGGGGGAAGGTTAGAGCCTGCCCTGAGCCCGGTCGAAGGGATGGGGGTGATCCCCTCTTCCCAATCCTATCTAGGCGATGGCTAGTCGAGCTACGATCCGTAGCGGGCAGCCGCGTTGGGGTCGCTGTAGGTCACGTTCTTGGTGGCCCAAAAGGCCGTGGCGACGCGGTCTACCGTCTCTACCAGTTCTTCGCAGGCAGCCATATCCACACCCTGCTTGCAGCGGCCGGCCAGCTTCAACGCCGCGTTGAAGGTACCGTGCAGGTCGAAGTCTGCCGGAAGGTTTGGCCACCCGTAGTCGGCCCAAAGGATGCTCAGCTCTTTTTTGACGATCTCCGCATGCTCATCCTTGACCCTAACGTAGCGGGATTGGGTGTTGATGAAAGCATGCCGGGCCGCCGCGTCACCGCTAGGTCCGGGTGGCTCCAGAGCCTGTATCCGCAGGACCATCTTCTGCACCGTCTGGGCGGCTATCTTAGCGGCTATGGGGTCATAGATTCCGCAAGGTATGTCACAGTGGGCCTGGGCGACCGGTACTCTCAACCATGCAAGCAGGTTAAACATTCTCAAAAACCTCGTATCCTAGAATTGAAATCAGGCACCAGAGTACAAGAAAATAAGGTGCATAGCAACCCCTGGCCAGCTATTTACCCAGCGGGCGCAGCGCCCCCGCCCGCCGGGGTGGCTCCGGCCCAGGGGCAACTTGTTTCTATCCACCGCCGCCGACTATAATTGACGCCATTCCCAGACAGGTCCGGCTGGGCTATAGGGACTTTCACTGAAACTGGGCGCTACGCTGGCCGGCTTAGCGCAACCTTCGGGTGATTGTCCATGTCCACCCGATTGCCGGAGCCCTGAGAAGCCGCCAACATCTATCGAATGGGCACGAGTGCACGTTTATTGCGCACCGCACCCTCCAGTCTCGGACTAGTAAATCAACCAGGAGGTCCAGGAGTGGCCACCACCAGCCGTGACCTGAGATTAAAGCACCGCAGCAAGGAAATCACCGAGGGACCGGATAGGGCTCCCGCCCGGTCGTACCTTTGGGCCATGGGCCTCACTCAAGAGGACATGGACAAACCCTTTGTTGCCATAGCCAACCTGGCCAGCGACGTCACACCTTGCAACGTTCACCTGGACCGGTTCGCCCAGGCAGCCAAAGAGGGTATCCGCCAGGCGGGTGGCACGCCCTTCGAGTTTGGCACCATCACCATCAGCGACGGAATATCCATGGGGACCGAAGGGATGAAAGCCTCGCTGGTCAGCCGGGAAGTCATCGCCGATTCCATCGAGGTAGTGGCCTTCGGCGAGCGCATGGACGCCCTGATTGCCATTGCCGGATGCGACAAGAACATGCCCGGTTGCTTGATGGCCATGGCCCGGCTGAACATCCCGGCCATTTTTGTTTACGGCGGCACCATCATGCCCGGACAGTGGAATGGCAAGGACGTCAACGTCCAGGACGTGTTCGAGGCCGTGGGGGCTTATAGCAAGGGTGACATGACTCTGGACCAGCTTCACGACTTGGAGTGTCACGCCTGCCCCGGGGAGGGTTCCTGTGCCGGACTCTTCACCGCCAACACCATGTCCACCGCCATCGAAGCCCTGGGTATGTCTTTGCCCGGCGACGCCTCGATTCCAGCTCAGGACCCCCGCAGGGTGGACCATGCTCGGAGGGCGGGACAAACCCTGCTGCGTCTCCTGGATGAAGACTTGCGTCCCCGGGATATCCTGACCAAGCAGGCTTTCGAGAACGCAATCACTGTTGCGGTGTCCATGGGCGGTTCCACCAACCTGGTATTGCATATGATTGCCATCGCCAACGAAGCCGGTGTGGACGTGAACATGGGAGACTTCGACCGCATCAGCAGTAAAACCCCTTACATCGCCGACATGAAACCTGCCGGGCGCTATGTTATGGCCGACCTGGACCGCTACGGCGGCGTCTCCCTGGTTATGAAACGTCTACTGGCCGCGGGGTTGCTTCACGGTGACGCCATGACAGTCACCGGCAAGACCCTGAGGGAAAACCTGGAGTCCATGGAAACCGTTGAAGACCAGCCCGTGATCTACCCAGTGGACAAACCTCGCAGTCCCACCGGCGGCTTGGCCATCATATACGGCAACCTGGCGCCGGATGGAGCGGTCATCAAGGTGGCCGGACACCAGGAAAAGGTATTTCAGGGACCGGCCCGGGTCTTCAACCAAGAGCAGGATGCCTTTGCGGCGGTACAAAGACAGGAGATAGTCGCGGGCGACATCGTGGTTATCCGCTACGAAGGCCCCGTGGGCGGCCCCGGCATGCGTGAAATGCTGGCGGTGACCAGCGCCATCATGGGCCAGGGACTGGGCGACGATGTGGCCCTGATCACTGACGGCCGGTTCTCCGGCGCCAGTCACGGGCCGATGCTGGGCCACGTGGCCCCCGAAGCGGCCGTGGGCGGCCCCATCGCTCTGCTTCAAGAGGGTGACATCATCACCCTGGACATACCGGGGAGGCGCCTGGACGTTAAACTCACCGACGAGGAACTGGCATCTCGCCGCGCCAACTGGAAGCCCCTGCCGCCCAACTACACCACCGGGGTTCTGGCCAAGTACGCCAAGCTAGTTTCTTCGGCGTCCACCGGCGCGGTCACGGGGTAGGACGGACCCGGCAAAATCAGTACCACTGGAGGCCAGATGGATTACGGAGAAGAGGCAATCAGGCGGCACCGGGAGACCCGCGGCAAGGTTAGCATCGCTTCCAAGATGGCCGTGGAGACGCTGGACGACCTGTCCATCGCCTACACCCCAGGCGTAGCCTCGGTCTGCATGGTCATCGCTGGCGATAAGTCCGAGTCTTACCAACTAACCAACCGGGCAAACACCATCGCCATAGTAACCGATGGCTCGGCGGTCTTGGGCCTGGGTAACATAGGCCCCGAAGCCGCCATGCCGGTGATGGAGGGCAAATCCATCCTTTTCAAGACCCTGGCCGACGTGGATGCCTACCCCATTTGTTTAGCCACCCAGGACACCGATGCCATCATTCAAACAGTGCGTTACCTGGCGCCGAGCTTCGGCGGTATCAACCTGGAGGACATCGCCGCCCCCCGCTGCTTCGAAATCGAGGACGCTCTGCAGGACCTGGGCATACCGGTGTTCCACGACGACCAGCACGGCACCGCCATCGTGGTGTTGGCCGGGGTCATCAACTCGCTGAACGTGACCGGCCGGCGTTTCGAGGACACCAAGTTCGTCTTCTCCGGCGCCGGAGCCGGTGGCATTGCCTCCACCAAACTTTTGTTGGATTACGGCGCCCGCAACATCACTTTGGTCGACAGCACCGGTATAATCCACCGGAACCGTACCGGCCTGACCTCCGTAAAGACATCGATGCTGGAGACTACCAATCCGGAGAACCTTCAGGGCGATCTCGCCGATGCTTTGAAAGGCGCCGACGTATTCATCGGTCTTTCGGTGGCCGAGGCGATGACCCCGGAGATGGTGTCTTCCATGGCCAAAGACTCCATCGTGTTCGCCATGGCAAATCCCATCCCGGAAATCATGCCGGAACTGGCCCAAGCCGCCGGCGCCGCCGTGGTGGGAACCGGGCGCAGCGACTTTCCCAATCAGATCAACAACAGTCTGGCGTTTCCCGGCATCTTCAGAGGCGCCCTGGACATCCGCGCCACTCGCGTGACCACCAAGATGAAACTGGCGGCAGCGGAGGCCTTGGCGGCCTTGGTCGCAGAGCCCACTCCTGAATGCATCATCCCTTGGTCGCTGGACCGGGCGGTAGCCCAGGTAGTGGCCAAAGCGGTGGCAGATGCAGCCTAGGTCGTTCTTTGTTTGGCATTGTCCAATCAAGGGATAGGCTATCCTGCTGAGAACCACCGACGGACTAACGCGTCGAATCAATGGTGCATGGATTAAGTTGGTGGCACGAAACCTCACACTCGATTTCGTTCTAAGATGGGGCCGCTTACCCCCGTATAACAAGGAATGAGCTCGTCCCCACGAGTGACAGTAGATTCCCTGGACCGGTTCCGGAGCGGTCTACAGTCGCTGGTAATCGAACGCGCCAAGAGGCTGCCCGGCATGCGCTACTGCGACCTGCGTATCCAGGTGCGGGAAGAGAAGGGCGCGGTGGCGGAGAACGGCCACGAGAAAGCCAGCTCCGAAGACTACGTTTTTGACTTCGGCGTCCGGGCCATCGCCGGCTCCCGGGTCACCGCCGCAGGTTATTACGGACGCATACTGGGATCGGCCGATGCCGACAATATCGAGACAGTGGTCTGGGATGGGATACGCCAGGCCCACCAGCGGGCCAGAGCCAGCGCTCGCCTGAAAAACCGGAGCCGGCACCGCTTCGCTTCACTGGGCAACAGCATATCCTCAACCGACCTGGCGCCGGTTTCCATCATTCAAGACACGGTCCCCGCGGTATTTACTGTCGACCCCCGTGCAGTGCCTTTGTCGGAGACCGTCCGAATGGCGGTGGACGGGTGCAAAGCGCTCCTGGGCCAAAGCGACCGGATAGTCTACGCCGCGTCGTCCACCAGCACCTACTTGCTCAGAGAGTTGTTCCTCAGTTCCGATGGCGCCGACATCGACCAGAGCTTTGCCCAGACCGAGGGTTTCGCCATTGCCATCTGCGCCGGAGAACATGGAAACTTCGAGCTTTACGACTTCACCGGCCACCAACGTGGTTGGGAAATCCTGACCGATGGCTACGGCAATGGCCCGATAGTTCTGCCGAATTTTATGGATTTCTGCTCCAAGCTGGGCGCCGACGCCGCCGAGGTCGCCGCCGCACCGCCGCTGCGGCCTCCCGGCAAAGAGGTTGTGGTTGTTACCGACCCCCACTTCAACACCTTGCTGGTCCACGAAGTTGTGGGGCACCCGGCCGAATTGGACCGCGCTCTGAAATACGAGACCGCGTACGCCGGGCGGTCCTGGTTCCTGAACAACCTGCAAGAAAACCAGATCGGACAGCAGATCGCCTCTTCTCTGGTAAGCGCTTACTCCGACCCCCTGTTGGAGGGATACGGCTCCTTCAAGTATGACCACGAAGGCACTCCTCCCCGCAGGGCTTACATCATCCGCGACGGGGTCCTCGAGGAGTTCCTGAACAACCGCCAGACCGCCGCAATCATGGGAGTGGAGCCCAATGGGTCGGCCCGGGCTACGGAAGCCCATCTGGTACCGTTGATACGCATGACCAACACCATATTCGCGTCCGGCGACCGCCAGCCTCAGGACATCATATCCGAGGTGGAGGACGGGTATTACGTTGCCGGGCATCGGACGCCGTCCATCGCGGAGTCGCGGGAGAACTTCCGGATCACCGCGGTCAAGGTTTACGAGATCAAAAACGGACAGCTGGGGCAGCTTTACCGTGACGGCGGCATCACCTCCGACTCTCGAAACTACTTCATGTCCATCGACGCCGTGGGCAACGACCTGCGGATCAACCCGATACCCAACTGCGGGAAAGGGCAACCGATGCAGGCCAAGCGCATGAGCAACGGTGGCCCCACCATGCGCGGAATCGCCCGGCTGACCGGGCCGGGATAGTCCAAGTTCAGGAGATAGACTATGGAGGCATTGATAATTCCGGTTCTGGCCATCCTGTCTTTGGTCCTGGTGATAACGGTAATCTTCCTTTTGTGGCGGCTGGTGAGTGACCGCACCGATGCCGCCTCTTCCCGCGATAACCTGGTCGACCAACAGGTCACCGAAATGAAGGCCGAGTTTAACAAGGTATCGGAGCTGGTTCGGGAACTGGAGAAGGACAGAGAGAACAAGTTCGGCCAGTTGACCAACCAGCTAAAGACGGTGGGCGAGCAGACCGCTTCACTGGCCGCCACCACCGGACAGCTTCGGGAGGCACTGGCCAACACCAGAATTAGAGGTCAGTGGGGCGAGCGCATGGCTGAGGATGTGCTACGTCTCATCGGGTTTGTGGAGGGGATCAACTACGAGAAGCAGGCTACTATAGAGGGTGGAGGCTCCCGTCCCGACTTCACTTTTCTGCTTCCCCACAACCTGAAGTTGAATATGGACGTCAAGTTTCCCTTGGACAATTATCAGAAGTGCATCAACGCCGAGGATGCCGAGGAGGAGGCCCGGTACCGTCAACTGTTCGTACGAGACGTCCGGTCCCGGCTCAAAGAAGTAGTGACCCGCGATTACATCGACCCCGGTCACTCAACCGTCGATTACGTCCTGGTTTTTATCCCCAACGAGCAGATATTCCAGTATGTCCACGAGTATGACAGCGAATTAATCGACTATGCTTTGTCCAACAAGGTTGTGTTGTGCTCTCCAGTCTCGCTCTACGCCATTCTAGGGGTCATACGGCAGGCGGTGGACAACTTTGCCGTAGAGCAAAGTTCCAACGAAATTATCTCGGAGCTTGGCAAGTTTGAGCATCAATGGAACATGTTTTTGAACAAAATGGAGTCCCTGGGCAAGCGAATTGACGCTGCCCAGAAAGAATACGGAGAACTGGTCGGCACACGCCGCCGGGGTTTAGAACGCCCATTGCGCCGGATCAGTGCCATTCGAGAGCGACGGGGGCTGGAATTGCCGCCGACCTCCGAACTCGAAGATCAGGTATCCCTGGAGGACTCTGAATTCGAGTTCGCGGAGTCGCTGCCCGAAGAAGAATAGCGGCCTTGGCTAGAACGCACTCGTCTAAAGGATTCACCAAGCATGATCCCCCTCGCCAAACTTCGCAGCGCTACGCGTGACGCCCTGGCCTACGTCAGTGGGCAGGCCGACGTCGCCGAAGCCGAGATATTCGCTTCGGCCAACGGGAACTTGACGGTCCGGCTCAATTACACATCCCACATACCCAGCAACGGCGTGGAAGAACCCAAATCGGTAGAGTCTTACGGCATCGGTATCAGGGCCGTCTTTCATGCGCCCGGCGGGCTCAAAACCGGCTTCGGCTGCGAGCCCACCGACCTGTCTTTGGATGGCGTCGCTCGTGCGCTGGACAAAGCCCGCTTGGGCGCGGTGCATGACCCGGAGTTCGTTTCCCTGCCTCAACCTATGCCGTTCCCCGGGCCTGGCGCCATCAGAAACGACCCCGTCCCTCAAGCCCAGAGAGATCAACTGTACGATCCCTCCATCATGCGGCTGGGCAACAGCCGGTTGGTTGAAAGCGGCTGGCGCATGCTGGACCGGGGTCTGGATGCCTTCCAATCATCGGAGGAACTGCTGGACCTGGCTGGTTCACCCGAGCGGCTTGGCGAGCTGGGGCTAATCTTAGGGGGCGACCTGGTGCTTTTGCGGGAGCGCATGGCAATCGCTTCCACCCGCATGCCCCGGGTCCAAACCGATCAGTCCACCATGGTAATGTCCTCCGCCACCGCCATGGTGGAGCAACAAGCCTCCAAAGGCAGCGGTTGGTCGGTGGCAAACCGTCTTAGGGACTTTACCGGCGAGGCGGCGGCCCAGGCAGTGCGGCAGGCCATCAATTCCATGGGAGGCCACCGTATTCCCAGTGGCGCCTACAACGTGGTTCTGGGGCCCCAGCCCCTGGCCGAAATCCTGGAGTGGATCCTCATGCCGGGATTGCAGTTGGACATGTTTTACGCCGGCGCCTCGCCGTTACTGGGCCAGTTGGGCCAGAGGGTGGCATCCCCCCAGCTTTCCATTTTCGACGATGGCGCGGCCCCTGATCTGGCCGGGTCGAAATCAATAACCGACGAGGGCCTGCCCACCGGACGCACCGACCTGATACGGGACGGCGTCCTGACCGGCCTGCTCTCCGATCACTACAACTACCAGCGTATGCTCAACGACCCCGATGCACGGAAGAAGCTGGGGGTGGACCCGGCCCAGGTCGCTCAAGCCATCGCGCCCCGCAACGGATTCCGCCCGGGAAACGGCGGCGGCCGTGACTTCTCGTCCCCACCCTCAATTACACCGACCAACCTCATCGTCCAGGGGCAAGACGGCTACACCCAAGAGGAATTGTTGCGGCTGGTGGGCGACGGAGTGTACATCGGCCGTATCTGGTACACCTATCCGGTCAATGGGATCAGCGCCGGCGATTTCAGCGGGACCATCGTTGGAGATTCCTACTTGATCAAAAACGGCAGGCTGGCCGAGCCCATCAGACCCAATACTCTACGTATGAACGACAACGTTTTGCGGGTCATCAACGATATTCTGGGGATCGGCTCCCATCGGCAGGGGACCGTGCGCTGGTCTTCGGACCAAGTAACTTGGGCGCCCGAAGTTGCGGTAGCCGGATTTCAGCTAGAGGAGATCGGCGAATACATGGAGACCGTCTACTAGCGCATTGCGGCGCTCTGCCAGGCGTTGTAGATTGGTACCATGTTGTACCAGGTTCTATCCGCGTCGCTTTTATTGGTGATTGCCGTCGCGTGTACCGGCGGTGAGACCACCGCTCCATCCCCGTCACCGGCACGACTCCCGGCCACATCGACAGTGGCCGCGTTCCCAACGGCAACGAGGGACCTGTTACCACCACCCCGGTCGAATCCCACCGAATCACCTTCTGAAACGACAGGGCCATTGTCCACTGCCACGAGGATACCGACGGCGTCCGCCGTTACGAGCACGGCCGCCGCTGAATCCCGGACGCCAACAATGGCTCCAAGCGCGGACTTCGGCCCCGATTCCATCGGGGCGGCCACTCTCTATTTGGAACTGGCCTCGGGCCGCGTGGCACCGGGCCAGGGGTTGAACGTGAACGTCCTGCTTAATCCCGGACCGGTGGGCATCAGCGGCGTTCAGTTTCGCTTAAACGTCTCTCCCGAAGAATTTGACCAATTGGGCATATCGCCCGGCGCCCTGCTGGGGCCCGATCCATTGGAAGTGAACCAGCCCGATGAAGAGGAAGGCGTTGCCTTGTTCGCCTTGGCCCGCCGCGGGCCGAGCCCAAACTCCACCATCGGCGGCCCGGTGGCCACCATCCGAGTGAGTTTGGCGGCCGACGTACCACTGGGCACGACTGTGACCCTTGCACTGAAGGACGTAATCATAGCCGACCAAGAAGCACGCCGGATGACGGGCGTGGTCTTGGGTCCACCTCTGGAGCTTATGGTAATAGCTGCTCCCTAATCTCTCAATGGGGAGCCAGGAGACGTAGGATGACTTCCGACCCAATTTTATTCAGTAAACAAAACAGCGTGGCCACCATCACCCTCAACCGCCCCGAAGCCAGGAACGCGCTGTCTCCGGACATGATTGCCGACCTGGGACAGGCCCTGCGATCCTGCCGGAGCGGCGAGGTGAGGGCCGTTCTACTGAAGGGGGCCGGCGGAGCGTTTTGCTCCGGGGGCGACGTAAAGGACTTCACCAACAAATTGGAGGAGGGCGGCCCCGACGCCATATCCCAACACCTGAGGGACTTGGCCGGAACCTTACACCGGGAGGTGATCCTGGAGATTCGCCGCCTGGCCAAGCCGGTCATCGCCGCCATCGCCGGTGTGGCCGCCGGGGGCGGCTTCAGCCTGATGCTGGCTTGCGACGTACGCATTGCCGCCAGCAACTCCCGGTTCTTAATGGCCTACGCCAACATCGGCGCTCCCGGCGACGGCGGCTCCACTTTTCTCCTCCCCCGGCTGGTGGGAGCGGGCAAGGCTATGGACCTTTACCTGGCTTCCCAGCCTCTCAGCGCCGAAGCAGCCCTGGAAATAGGGCTGATCAGCCAGGTTGTTCCTGCCGAAGAATTGGACCGCCATGCGCTGGAGACCGCCACGCGTTTGGCCCAGGGACCCACCTTGGCATACGGCCGTTTCAAGGCGTTGATGGACCGGTCCTGGACCAATGACCTGGAGGCCCAGTTGGAGGCGGAAACAGAAGGGATGGCCGACATCGCCCGCACCAGCGACTTTCACGAAGGAATACGTGCCTTCACCGATAAGCGCCGCCCCTGGTTTCAAGGCCGGTAGCAGAGCCTCTACTTCAGCGCCACCACCGTCACGCCATCGTCCCCCGGATCATCCTCTGGGTTGACTGCTCCCGCCAGGGGATGGCCTTGCAGGTATTCCCGGACCGAGCGGCGCAGCGCCCCGGTGCCCTTGCCGTGAATAATCCGGACGGTGTCCACCCCATCCAGGGAGGCGTTGTTCAATAGACCTTCCACCCTTTCCAGGGCTTCATCCACCCTTAAGCCACGCAGGTCGATCTCAGTGTTGGTTTGGCGGCGGGCCGGGCGGTTGAAATAAACGCCTTGGCGGGCGGCGGGCTGGTGGACCCCCGGGGCTGGCCGCTCCAACTGGTAGACCGGGATCTTCGCCCGCATAGTCCCCAACAAAACCTCTACTTGGCCCTCTTCGTCGGGGGGGTTGATAACCTCCACCGGACGTTGGATCCCGCGGATCAACACGCGGTCGCCGCCCTTGATCCGGTCTTGCCAGTTCACACGTTTGACTTCTATGGGTTGCCAATGGGTCGAGACGACCTGGCGGCGGGCTTCCTCAAGTTGTGCCCTCTGTTCCTGGACTGCTTGACGGTCACCTGGCTGGTCCAGGGTATGTTCGGCTTGACGCAAACGCTGCAGCAAGTCGCCTATCCGGACTTGAAGCTCCTGGCGGGCCTCTTCCACCAACTCCACCTTGGTCGATTCCACCGACGCCAACCGGGCCTCCGCCTCGGCTTGCTGTTGCCGCGACTCTGCCAGAGCTGCTTCAGACTCTTGGCGAAGCTGCTCCACCACCTGTCTTTCCCGCTGCAACTCCTGAAGCAGGTTTTCCGTTGCCTGCTCCACCGGTGACATCCAGGACCGTGCCCGGTCGATGATGTCCTGGGGCAGGCCCAACCGGGCGGCGATGGTCAGGGCGTAGCTGCGGCCCGGAAGGCCCAAAGTCACCCGGTAGGTTGGTTTCAATGTCTGAGGGTCCAGGTCAACACTGGCGTTGACCATCCCCGGCGTTTCCTGGACGAAATGTGCCACTCCCCGGTGGTGGGTGGTGGCAACCAGCAACGTGCCCAGGTCCATGAAGTGGCTGAGAATTGCCGTGGCCAGCGCCGAGCCCTCTTCGGGGTCCGTGCTGGTGCCCAGCTCGTCCACCAACACCAGGGAATGGACCGTGGCTTTGCCCATGATGTTCAGCAGGTTGGATATGTGGGAGCTAAAGGTGGACAGGGCTTGCTCGATGCTCTGCTGGTCCCCGATATCGGCATAGACGCCGTCGAGCCTGGGGATGTGGGCTTCATCGGCGGGTACGTGCAACCCGGCATGGGCCATCAGCGCCAGCAGCCCGACCGTCTTTAACGTGACGGTCTTCCCCCCGGCATTGGGTCCGGTAATCAGCATGATTCCGCTGTCCGGACCCAGCTCGACGCTCACCGGCACCACCTCACCCGTTAGCAGGGGATGCCTGGCCCCGATCAGGCTAAACCGGCGGTCTTGGACCTCCTGGTCGGCAACCCATGGCGCGGTGGCTCTCAGGGCCAAGGAGTAACGTCCTTTGGCCATGCCCAGGTCCAATCGAGACAACAGATCCAGGGTCAACAGCAAGTCTTCGCCTGACTGGCTGACCAGACTGGATAGTTGCCGCAAGACCCGTTCCACTTCTCGTTCCTCGGCCAACCGGGCCTCACGCCACCGGTTGCCCAGGTCAATGGCGGGCATCGGCTCGACGAATACCGTAGCCCCACTGTCGGAGACGTCGTGGACGATGCCCTGAACCCGGGACCTCATCTCGGCTTTGATCAGCAGCACCAGGCGGCCGTTGCGCTGGGTAATGATGGGCTCTTGCACCACCTCCTGCCGTTGGAAGCGCCGCAGGTTGCGCTCCATCACCTCGTTGAGCCGCTGGTGCACATCCCGGGATTCCTGGCGCAGGTCCCGCAACATCGGACTGGCGTTGTCCAGGACCTCTCCCGCGGGACTGATGGCCGAAGCAATCGCCTGCTCGATGGCGCCAAGGTCGGGAAGGCTGTCGGCATATCCGGACAAGAGGGGCAACTCTTCATGACGGACGAGGTTGTTCCGGGTGAACCGGGCCGCCCCCACCAACTCCCGGATGGCGTACAACTCATCTCCCCGAAGCAGACCGCCCAACAATGCCCGCTGGGCATACTCACGAAAGTCGATGTCCGGCCCAAACTCCAGCGAGCCCCCGTTTTCCAGAAACTGACGTGACTCGGTGGTCTCCTGTTGCCGGCTGGCCACCTCCATCAAGTCCCGGGAAGGCGCCAGGGACAGGCCGGCCTCCCGGCCCATGACGGTGCGGGTATAAGAAGCAAGCTGGGACCTTATCTGCTGGAAGTCCAGCAATCCCACGGACTGGTCAAATCCGCCCAGTACGGCGGGCGGCTCACTTAAATTCGGTCCAAAGTTTGGGGAGGCCATGTCTCTTTCAGTAGATTCCAATTGCTGTCCGGCTGGCGCCATTCACCACTGCATCCGGTAGACCCGGCTTTCCCATAGAACATCCGGCAACCGGTCCAGCGTATCACGTTTGGGGTCACGAACGTTCAGCCTCCTTGCCAGGGTGATGTCCCGGTAGCGCTCCAGGTAGGGGCAGACCTTCCGAAACCCGTTCAGAGTCAACTGCTCGCCCCCCAACAGCAGATAGTCGAGCTCCCCCTGGAAATCGCCAAACTGCTTGCCCACGGCTTCGCAGGTCTTGTCGTACAGGCGCCGAATCTGCCCTTCCCGGACCCGTTGGAACCGCAGTTGGGAGGTGCCCCCGGCGCTGTGACGGCTCTTGACGTAGCGAGCGTCGGTCTTGGAGGACAGCAAGCGGCCGCCCCGGTACACCGCCACCGAGAAGCGCCCCAGCCTGAGCAGCACCACGCCTACGGTGTAGTCGTTGTTCAATATCGCCCTCAGACCGGCCGGGTCCCAGTCTTCAGACAGCCCGCTGGCGGTCAGCGGGAAAGGAGGCACGACCACCAATCCCTGGTCTCCAGACCGCAGACCTACGATTCCCGTGTCCGACCGGAGCACACCTTTATCCAAGGGTTCCAGCCGGTCCAACCAACGGCGTCCTTCAGGGCCCTGGGCTTCCAGAAAGCCGGGGTAGTCGCCGGGACGAAGGTAGATGGACGAAGCCGGTTGCCCGGGCAACGGGACCATTTCAACCAGCAAACGTTCCAGTCTCACCTTGCCTAGAGACTGCCCAACCGGTGTTGTCGGCGCTCCGCTCTGGTTATTCATATACTCTGAGATCCTACCTGATTCTATCATTGGCTTCGCATGACCACAGAGGCGCAAAAGGGTGGAGGTGCTTACGTTTCTGGATTCCGGCTTTCGCCGGAACGACGCACGACGCGCCCTCTCCGTGGTATGCCTTATGCCTGACCGAAGAATCAACCGCGATTGCCCCGGCCACCACTACATCTATTTGCCCGGCGAATAGGTTTTTGCTACACTAAGCCGGTCAATTCTCCGCTCTTCGGCCACGGCCAGGTTGCCGTCAGGGCTGGATTGAATAATATCGGAAAGGGAGTCACTATGATCTACGAAGTTCGTACCTACACCCTAACACCCGGCTCCGTCGCCAAGTTCGAGGAGAACTTCGCCAAGGCGCTGCCCGCCCGCGAGAAATACTCCAAGCTGGGCGCGTTCTGGCACACCGAAATCGGTCCCCTTAACCAGGTGATTCACGTGTGGCCCTACGAGAGCGTGAGTGAGCGCAACGAAATCCGCGCCGAAGCCTCCAAGGACCCCGAGTGGCCGCCGGCCAACCCTCCGGACATGTACGTCAGCATGGAGTCCGAGATCTGGAACCCGGCTCCGTTCATGCGCCCAATGGGCGGGGACCAAGCCTTGGGCAACATCTACGAGATGCGGATTTACACCTACCGGACAGGTACCATGGGTGAGGTGCTCAAGCGCTGGGCCGAGGCCATTCCTCACCGTGAGGAGTTCTCCCCTCTGGCTGCGGGAATGACCAGCGAGTTGGGCGGGCTCAACAAGTGGATGCACGTCTGGCCCTACAAGGACCTGGCAGAGCGGGACAAGATTCGGGCCGAAGCCTCCAAGTCGCCCCACTGGCCCCCGCCCACCAGGGAGTTCCTGGTTAAGCAAGAGAACAAGATGCTGGTGCCTGCTTCCTTCTCACCTATGCACTAGCCTCGAACCTCCCGCGAATCGGGCTGCCGTTTAACCATGAGGAAAATCCCCCTAAATCCCCCTTTAACAAAGGGGGACCAAAGGGGGATTTATCATCTCAACGCACCAACTGGGATTGTTGCGCCGTGCTTCCTCCACCGAGCAACGGGTTATGTTGTAGCCCAGGTTATCATGCGTAATATACAGGCCTCGGATCTCGGCCATCTTAAAGAGGGCAAGAGTACCATGGAATCCGACCCAGCAAACATCGAAGCGGTCAAAGAAGCCAACCAGCGGTTCTACGACGCCTTTGGCGCTCTGGATATTCAGGACATGGAGGGCGTCTGGGAGACGTCGGACCGGGCGATGTGCGTCCATCCAGGCTGGGAACCCCTGGTTGGTTGGGAGGCCATTCGCGCCAGTTGGGCCGGAATCTTCGACAACTCCACCCTGATGCACTTCAACATCCAAAGCGTCAATGTGGTCGCGGATAGCAACACCGGCTGGGTCACGTGCATCGAAAACATTTCCAGCGTGCTGCAGGGCCGGGCCAGCAACTTCGGCATCGTAGCGACCAACATCTTTGTCCGCACAGCCCAGGGCTGGCGAATGATCGCCCACCACGGGTCTCCCCGGATGTAATCTCAACAGGTCCCCCACTGCCCCAGACCCATCGTCGGGATCGAACCGGGACTAGACCTTCGCCAAAACTTACACCATGTCTTTCTGAGCCCTTCGGCTCCGCTCAGGATAAACTCCGCGAAGCTCCCCCGATTCCATCGGGGCGAGTCCCGCATGTAATCGGGAAATCTCCCTCCGTGTGTGGGTAGATTCTTCGTGTCTGCGCTCTTCAGAATGACACTCGACGTTTTTCTTAGAGGCTCTTAGGGATGACCCCAGGGTCTGCTCTGTTGTCATTCCATGTCCGGCAGAACTGGACATGGAATTCCCCATGACCTGCGCCCCCATCGTGTTGGGTCCTCGGCTGGTAGAATATCTGTTGTGGCAACCCACCCGGTGGCCACCCGTCACCAACCTCATCCGCCGGTCCCAGCCGTTTTTATTCTTTTCTACTGGGACAGCGAAAGGACACCAGCGATGCCCCCAGAATCCACGGCTACAACCAAAACCGACAGAAACCTCTGGAGCGCGATCGTGGGCGAGGCTATGGCTTACCTGAAGTACAACGCCTATGCTCACCGAGCGCTGGAAGAGGGTTATCCCGAGGTTGCCCAGGTCTTTCAGGAGGTGGCGGGCGCCGAGACCATCCACGGTCTGAACCACCTTCGCGTCGCCGGCGAAATAGGCCCTACTTTGGAAAACCTGCGCACCGTCACCATCGGGGAATCCAAGGAATTCAGCGCCATGTATCCGCGGATGATCCAGGACGCCGTTGACGAGGCCCGCCAAGACGTGGCCGACTCCTTTGCCCTGGCCATGGAGCGGGAGCTGCACCATTTGGAGGTATTTAGCCAAGCGCTGACAGCCTTGGAAGCAAAGCAGGCCAGGGCTCCGGCACCTGCGGAATCCACCCCTGCGGCGCCCAGCCAAGCCACGGCCACGGAAGCTCCTCCTCAGCAGGTCACCGCTCCGCCGGAGTCCGAGTTCGCGCCCAATATCGACACCTACGTCAGCGCCGCCCTGGAGTTGGACCGGGAGCGTTGGCGGGTTGCCTCGCTGGGCCGGTTGCGGGAGGTGGTTTTTGGCGCCCAGGACGGCATAATCAGCACCATGGCCCTGGTGACCTCGGTGTCCGTGGCCCTGGGTGACCAATCCGCGGTCCTGGTAGCTGGCTTGGCTGGGGCCTTGGCCGGCATGATTTCCATGGCCACCGGGGCCTACCTGGGCTCCCGAGCCGAGCAGGACGTGCAGCGAGCGGAAATCGCCAAAGAGGCCCGGGAAATTGAGGAAAACCCTGCCGAAGAGCACGCCGAGTTGGTGGTAATCTTCCAGCGGGAAGGGAGGAGTTACGAAGACGCCCGCCAGATGGCCGATGAAATCGCCGAGGACAAAGACCTTTGGCTGCGCACGCTGGTGGAAAAGGAGCTGGGCATCAGCCTGGAAGAAACCTCCAACCCCGTTAAAGACGCCATCACCATGGCGTTGTCCTTCGTCGTGGCGGCGTTTGTGCCCATCGTCCCCCACTTTTTTTGGACCGGCAACCAGGCCATCGGCATCTCGGTGGCCGCCGCTCTCGTAGGCCTGTTCGTTCTGGGCATCTATAAAGGACGCTTGGTGCAGAAGTCTCCGGTCTTGCAGGGTCTGGAAATCCTGGGCATCGGCGCGGTTTCCGCGGCCATCGGCTACGCCCTGGGCGACGGCATACCCCGGCTGATTAACTAGGGCGAACGTATTTTCCACGTTCGTGGTGAGCTCGTCGAACCACCTTCTTGAAGATAGTCTCTTAAAACACCCTGCCCAGCAGCTCTCGGACGGCAATCACGAAGTCCTTGGGATTGTCGCCCTGCACCAGGTGCCCCGCCCCGGAGATGGTGACGGTTTCGCAGTTGGCTATCACCTCCTGCATCTTCCGCATAGTCTCCTCGGCAAACAGGTCGCTCCTGTCTCCCCTTATCACCAGCGTGGGGCAGGTAATGCGGGCAACGCATTCCCAAAGCTGCTCCGGGGTCCAGCCCGGAGGCCGCTGCCCTGGGGTGCGCATTATCTTGTCGTATTTCCAGGTCCACTTCCCGTCGGAACGTTGGCGGATGCTGTATTTCAACGCCCCTAGAACCTGCTCCGGGCTGCGGCCGGTGTACTCTTGCACCCGCTGGGCAAACTCTTCAAAGGTGTCCAACTCGTCGGGAAGCTCCCGGAAGCCGCGAATCCGTTCCGAGCCCCGACGGATGGTCTGAGGCCCGGTGTCGACAATTACCAGCGCCTTGAGTTTTTCGCTGTGGCTGGAGGCCCATACGTAGGAGTTGCGCCCACCCATGGAGTGTCCAAACAGGGCGAAACCATTCAGGCCCAGCGCCTGGACGAAACCGTCCAAGTCTCCGGTCTGGGCTTCGACGGAGTAATCCCCGCCGGGCGCCCAGTCGCTGTCGCCATGTCCTCGCTGGTCCAATGCCACAATGTGATATTGATCGGACAGGGCCAGGCTTACGAAATCCCAACTGTGGGCCTGCTGGGAGTTGCCGTGCAGCATCAGGACGGTGGGATCAGTAGGGTCTCCCCACTCCAGGTAATGGAAGTTCATACCGTTAACTTCGATGTTCCGGTCAACCGGCTCGTTCTCCTGGCTGAAGGGAACTCCCATGCCCCTCGCTGCTTCGTGTAGGGACAGACTCGCTGGTTGAGACGCCATTTCCAGACCTCCCGGCGGATATCACCACCAAGCATAAGTGGACTGTCAAGGCACGATCTGCCAGACATCCCACTCAGAGATGCCAACCACCCGTACCTGGAAACCTTAGTAATGCAGCAGTGGCGGCGCAAGCTGATACGCCGCTGCAATCTTGCTCAGGTTTCCTTGTCCTGTGGTCGGTGCTATCATAGGACGGTTGGCAGCGATTCCCGATTTGCGCAGGAGAAATAAACCCAATGACAACTGAGGCCGTTACCCTGGATTTGACTCCCAGGGAGGTTCTGGGAAAGAAAGTAAAGCGGTTGCGCCGCGACGGTATTATTCCGGTTCATCTATACGGGCGCGGCGTAGAGCCTCGCTCCTTGCAGTGCGAACGCCGCCAGTTGATCCGGGTTCTGTCCAAAGCTGGAAGCAACACGCCCATCGTCGTCACCATTCAAGGAGAGGAAGGGGACCAACTTGCCTTTGCCCGGGAAATTCAATGGGACCCCCGGCGGGACGACCTGATACACGTTGATTTTCTCGTGGCTGAAGCAACTCGGCTGGTTTCCGCCCGCGTGCCTGTGGTGATCAGCGGCGATTCGGAAGGCGCTCGGTCGTCGGGAGGCAGGGTTGTGCAGCAACTCCGCGAGGTGGACGTGGAAGCATTGCCTCTGGAGATGCCCAGCGAGTTGGAAGTAGACGCTGTCCTGCTGGCCGAACCGGACAGCGTCATCAGGGTTTCGGATCTGAAGGTGCCTTCCAACGTTACCATACTGAACGATTCCGAAGAGGTGGTGGCGCGGGTCGACATACCCAGGGTGGCGGTGGAAGAAGAGGTCGAGGAAGTGGCTGCCGAAGGTGATGATGCCCCAGAGGAAGGCTCAGCGGGCTAAGAAGGGTCCTAACCCTCCTCCGCCGGCCACCGCCGGGTCCCTACCGGCCCATTAATACAAACGCCCCATCAGCCGTGGTTTGGAGGCTGCCCTATGTACCTGGTATACCTTGGTGAGTCGGGCAATACTGGCAACAGCCTGAACGACCCGAACCAACCCCACCACGTGCACGTTGGCCTTTTGGTGCACGAGTCCCAATCCATATCGATTACTGGCGAGTTCAACGCTCTCTGCCGGCGGCACTTCGGCCGGCCCCTCGGTGAGCCGGGCACTCCCACCGAGCTGCGGCCAGCCGACCTGTATCAGGGCCGGGGAGCCTTCACCTCCTGGCCCCCCGCCAGGAGAAACGAGCTTATCCAAGACTGTTTGAGCATCATGATCCGGCGGGAAACTCCCTTGATCGCATCCTACGTGAACAAGCAGGAGTTGGCCCAGGCCCGGGAGAGCGGGGATGGTACCGATTCCCTGTGGCAAAACCCGTCGCAAATCACCATGAGCAAGTTCCTGTTCGCGCTGAACATGTTCGTCGATGAGCTGAACATGACGGTGATGGACAGCAGCCAGTTGATGGAGGATTCTTGGCCCATCGCCAACTTCGCCATGGTGGTCGCGGGCGACGGCCGGTCTGTTGAGCCCAGGTTCATGACCGAGTTCCTCAAATCTTCTGACGGGGAAGACTCCACCGCCGTGCTGGGGAACTTCTGCTTCGTTGGCGCCGAGCACTCCGTGGGCACCCAGTTGGCCAACATGTGCGCCTACTTTGCCCGCCGCTGGTTCCAAAAGCCCGACGATTCCCACCCTTATTTCGACGCCTTGCGGGACGGCAAGGTTGTCCAGGTCATCTACCGCGTCCAATTGTAGTTAACCCCCCTCGCTTCGGCACGTCCGATTGCAAAAGACTCGCCCAGATGGGATCGGGGGAGGTCAGCACATCTCTGACCCATCGCGTATCACGGCGTCTCCTCCCTCGTACGAAATCACGGCGGGTTTGAGACCCTTTATTAATCCTCCAGCACCAGCCTCCTCAGCCCGGCGCTGACCAGATCCACGGCAATGACCAGGACCAAGTACCAGAGGATAATCAGGGTCAGGTCGGTGTAGTGGAAAAAGCTGAGGCTCAGCCGGAATTCCCGGCCCAGACCTCCGGCACTGACGAAGCCGACCACCACAGTGGTGCGTATAACCACCTCCCAGCGGTACAACAAGTAGGTGAGAAAATGTGGCATGGCTTGGGGCAGTATCCCGTAGAGAAGCATTTGCACGTTGCTGGCCCCGGCCGCCTTCAAGGCCCGTGCGGGGCCAGGCTCCAGGTTCTCCACCACCTCGGCGGATAGCTTTCCCACCACTCCGTAGTTGTGCAGGGCCAAGGCCACCGCGCCGGGCAGAATCCCCGGCGACAGGAAGAAGACGATTATCATCGCCCATACCAGCTCGGGCACCGCCCGGGTCAGGATGAATGTCATCCTCAGCACGTAGTACAGGACCTGCCACGGGCGGGAAGGCCGGCCGCCCAACTCGCCGCTGCTGACGTTGCGCGCCCCAGGCAGGAAGGTCAGCAGCACGGCCATCCCGGCCAGGCCGATGGCCAACACGCTCATGAGCAAGGTCTGGTAGGCCAGCTTGCCGGTCTCCACCCACCGGTCCAGTTGCAAGTAGGCAGCTTGGGATGGGGAGTCCCGGCCGATGAGATGCCCAACAAACCTGCCGGCGTTGCTCCACGTCTTGGTGGACACTAAATCCGCAACTCCGCTGTCGGTGGCCACCAGAATATAGCCCCAAGACACTCCCGATAGCAGCAAGAACGCGAATAAAGAAGCCCTGGCGAAGGTCACCCGCCGGCGCAGGATACCGTAAGACCTTAAGCCGTGGTCTTGGCGGATCACGACACCAAACTCCTCCGTACCCGGGAGCTCCACAGGTCGACCAGGATTATCAGCACCACCAGGAACAGCATGAGCGTCCAGACCTGGTCGAACAGCAGATCGTTCAGGGATAGCTGGATCTCAAACCCCAATCCCCGGATTCCCACGAAGCTCATGATGGCGGCGGAACGAATGGCGCACTCGAACCGGTAAAAGGTGTATCCGATCATCTCGGGCAGGGCCATTGGCAACCGGCCGTAAAGAAACACCCGAAAGGGAGACGCTCCCGTGGTTTGCAGCGCCCGCAATGGCTCCTGGGGAACCTGGTTGAACAACTCACCGTAAATGCGGCCCAGAATCCCGGCATAGGGCAATGCCAGGGCCAGGATGGCCGTTAGGGACGAGAGACCAAAGGCCGCTACGAAGAGTACCGCCCAGACCAACTCGTGCACCGAGCGCAGGGCCGCCAGAACCAACCGTACGGCCACCACCAGACTGGTACCTACTATTGGAGAGTTGGGAGAGCCGGCAGCGGAGCCGGCGGCGGCGATTCCCAAGGGGAACCCAAGGAGAACCGCCAGGGTGATTCCCGCCACAGCGTAGGCCAGGGTCTGCCAGGTTGCCGCCAGGCCCAATCGCAAAAAATCAGGGGTCAGGTCCGGCGGAAATAGCGCCTGCAGAAACGTCACCAGGGCGGCAGGTCCGCCGGTGTGGACCAGTGGACCCCGCCACTCCAGGCTGGCCAGGCTCCACAAAAAAGCAGCCATTAGTATGACTGTCAGCAGACGGCGACTTCCGAAGAGCTTCAGGGGGAGATTCAGCGGGAGCTTCAGGGGGTATCTCCCGGCGCCTGCCTATCAGAATCGTTGTTTAGATCGTAGAGACGCCGAATCACCTCTTCGGTCAGTTCTTGGGCCGGCATGTCGAACTGAAGCTTGCCTTCACGCAGGCCGATGACCCGGGAGAAATACTTTCTCATCAAGCGCGGGGAATGCAGGCTGGTCACCAAAGTCCTGCCCGACGTTTCGGCTAAGTCCGCCAGCAACCCCAATACGTCCTCGGCGCGGGCAGGGTCCAACGAGGAAACGGGCTCGTCGGCCAGGATGATGCGGGAGCCCTGGACCATCAAACGAGCCAGGGCCACTCTCTGCATCTCGCCACCCGAGAGGTGGGAGGTCCGTTCGTTGGCTTTATCGCCTATGCCCATCTGGTCCAGCGCTGCCACGGCCAGGTGGCGGTCTTGGGGCCAGAACAAGGAAACGATCGACCGGAGCAGACTCCACTGTCCCAACCGTCCCGCCAGCACGTTGTGCAGCACCGACAGGTGGGGCACCAAGTCGTACTGCTGATGAATCATCCCCACCAGGCTCGCCAACTCTTTTCCGGGGCGGGCCAGGGAACGGCCGTCGATGGCCAGCGTTCCCTGGTCGGGCTGCACTATCCCGGCCAGCAGGTACAGCAGGGTCGTTTTTCCGCTGCCGCTGGGCCCGGCCAAAGCCACCCGCTCACCCTGAGAGATTGCCAGGTCCAGCGGCGCCAGGGCCTGGACCCGGCCGTAGGCCTTGGCGATGCCCTCGGCCACCACCAGATTGGCCGGGTTGGCTAGACTGGTCCGGCCTACGCTCATTTGACCATCCCCAGATTACGGGCGGCCTGCTCGATGGCACGGTAGTTGCTGCTGTCCGACTCGATAAACCGTTGGGTGCTGAACAGGTCCAAAATGTCCCCGTGGTCCCGGGGGTTGAGTTTCAAGAGCGCTCGTTGGATCTCACCGGTGAACCCTGGGCCGTACACCTGGTCCAACTCCGGCCGGGCCGTCCAGTTGTAATCGAAGAAGTCGGGGGTGGTGTAAAACTCCCGGACTTTTTCCGTGTCCGCTCTCCCCGCCCTTACCGCCCGGTTCCATACGTCTTCGTTTAACGCGCCCACGTCGAAGGAGCCGCTCTCAATCAGTTGCCAGGTAAGGTCGTGGGAGCCGGAGAAATTGGGCAAGCTCCGGAAATCCCGGTCCGCGTCAATGCCGGCCTCGGCCAGGAAGTGTCGTGGCATCAGGTGCCCGGAGGTGGAGCTTTCGCTGCCGAAGGTCATGGTGAGGCCGCTGGCTTGTGCCTTCAGGTCTTCCAGCGAATCCATCACCAGGCCGGAGCGGACGATGAACTTGGAGTGAAATCTGGCGTCGTGCTCCCGCTGGGCGATGGCCCTGGCGCCGGGGGTCTGCAACCGGGCTTGCACGCCGGTCAGCCCTCCGAAAAAGGCCAGTTGCAGGTCCCCTTGGGTGAAGGCAGTAACCACCGCGGCATAGTCCACGCTGGGCACGTACTGCACCGGAACACCCAGTTCCCGGGAGAGATAGTCGGCAAAACCCTGGTAGCGGCGGGCCAACCGGGATGCGTCCTGGTCGGGGATGCCTCCCACTTTCAGGACCGGCGCCCCCGGTGCTTCGCCGCAGGCGCCCAGCGCCCCGGAGAGCAGGATCAGGACCAGAACGAGCAGCTTTGACTTGACAGGCTGCGCCAATGGGATGGACAAGGATACGACCTCTTGCCTGAGACATGGATGGATTCGCCTTGGGATCGCGGAAAACCGACATGGTAGTCCAACGGCTTACCCGGGGCGGGGACGGCAAGAGGTCACGCCGGAAGCAGAGTTCGCTGGGGTCAGCGAATCAGAAGAAAGCAACCTGGCGGGACCACAAGCCGGTCCAGGCCCCACAGGCCCAAACTCAAGTGAATCCGCTGCCAGGTTGGAGAAGCGTCAGATGCATCAATGGGACGCGAGAGTTCATGGCAAGAATCTTAATGACGGCTATAGAGATTGTCAATCAAACCGGTAAACCGGCCCTCGCTCCCAGTCGTTCTTTACAAGGGCGTGAAGGGGGACTACAATCGGGTTAGGGATGAGCGAGCCGGAACGGCTTTCTCTCCCGCATTGTTTTTCTTTTCCGGTCGGAGGTTGCGACCATGACTCAGCCCATTTACCTGTCGCGTGAGGGGCTAGAGAAACTGAAGTCGGAGTTGGAACACCTCCGTACAGTCCGCCGCCATGATGCGGCCGAGCAGATACAACAGTCCCGGGAAAGAGGCGGCACAGTCAGCAACGCCGAGTACGAAGAAGCGAAAAACGAGCTGGCCTTTACCGAAGGCCGCATCCTAACCCTGGACAACCTGGTAAATAACGCCGTCATCATCGACGAGCGCGAGACGGCCACCGAGACTGTGGAGGTTGGGTCCACCGTCAAGGTCAAGGACCAGAACGGCAAAAACTTTCAATACAGCATAACCGGCAGCGCCGAGGCCGACCCCTCCCAGGGCAAGATTTCCAACGTCTCCCCCATCGGCAAGAGCCTTTTGGGCAAACGAGTTGGGGAGGTCACCGAGGTAAGCGTTCCATCGGGCAAAATCAAGCTCGAGATTCTCAAGATTCAATAACCCGATCCCTGAACATTCGGACAAGTATGCCCGATCGAGAAGAAGGCCTCCTGGCCAACCGCAAAGACAAGCTTGACCGTCTCCGCCAGCGAGGTATCGACCCGTACCCTCCCCGCTTCTCCCGCTCCTGCGACAACGCTACCGCCATCGCCAATTTCCAGGCGGCGGAGGAAGCCCAAGACCCTGAGTCCGCCACCCAGGAGCTATCCCTGGCAGGACGCGTCATCTCCATGCGCGTCATGGGCCGGGCTGCCTTCCTAGACCTGCAGGACAGCTCGGGGACAATCCAGACCATGCTGCGCCAAAACGTCCTGGGCGAGGCTTACGACTTAATCAAGGACCTGGACGTGGGGGACCACCTCGGGATCACCGGGCCCCTCATCCGTACCCGCACCGGCCAGGTAACCATCGAGGCCCACCAGGTCACCCTGACCGCCAAGGGCATGCGCCCCCTTCCGGAAAAGTTCCACGGGCTGCGGGACGTGGAGACCCGCTACCGGCAAAGGTACCTGGACCTCATCGCCAATCCGGATGTTATGCCCGTCTTCGCCCGCCGCAGTCAGATCATCGGCAGCGTTCGGAATTTTCTGAACCAGCGAGGTTTCTTAGAAGTAGAAACCCCCATCTTGGTGCCCGTGGCCGGCGGAGCCCACGCCCGCCCATTCATCACCCACCACAACGCCTTGGATCAGGACCTATACCTGCGTATCGCCACCGAGTTGTACCTGAAGCGTCTCATAATCGGTGGTTTTGACAAGGTGTACGAGTTGGGCCGGGTATTTCGCAATGAGGGCATCGACCAAGACCACAACCCGGAGTTCACTCTGCTGGAGAGCTACGAGGCCTACGCCGATTACAACGACGTGATGGAAATGGTGGAGACGATGGTCTCCAACATCACCCAGGAAGTGTGGGGCACTCAGGAAGTCGCCTACGGTGACCATGTGATCGACTACACGCCGCCCTGGCGCAGGCTGCAGCTACGTGAGGAGCTGGCTGGGCGCAGCGGCATAGACATCGACGATTTCCCCGACGACGCTTCGTTATCCCAGAGAGTGGCCGAGCTGGGCTTGGACGCCGGGCCCAGAGATAGCCGGGCCAGGCTTATAGACAAGCTGATCTCCACCTTCGTTGAGCCGAATCTAATCCAACCCACCTTCCTCCTCGACTACCCGGAGATAATGTCACCGTTGGCCAAGGGCAAGCCCGGGACACCAGGCTACGTGGAGCGGTTCGAGGCTTTCGCCGCGGGAATGGAGATCGCCAACTCCTACACAGAGCTTAACGATCCGGCGGTCCAACGAGAACGGTTCGATCTGCAAGAGGAAATCCGGCGCCAATATCAGGATGAAGAGGTGGACAGAAAAGACGAGGATTTCCTTTTGGCACTGGAGTACGGCATGCCGCCCACCGGTGGCCTGGGCATGGGCATAGACCGGCTGGTGATGCTGCTTTCCTCCCAACCTTCCATACGGGACGTGGTCTTGTTCCCCCAGATGCGCACGCTTCAGCACACTCCGGCAGAACAAACTCCGGGGTAATGAACCCCTGGCTTTAGACTGTTCACGACACCTAGACACCGAGGGACAGATATTCTATCCATAGAACTGATACGGCGAGACCCGGACTTCGTCCGGCAAGCCCTGGAATCCCGGGGAGAAGATAGTCCCCTGGACCAGTTGCTGGAGTTGGACGCTCAACGTCGCCAGGCTATCAATCAGGGAGACGAGCTGAGGGCACATCGCAACCAGGTCAACCGCGCCCTGGGCCAGGCCAGGGCCTCCGGCCAGGAACCGGACCCTGAAACCATCCTGGCGATGCGGAAGGTGGGCGAGAACGTCGACCGGTTGGAGCAGCAGGTGAAGGACCTGGATGACAGGCTACACACCATGCTTCTGGAGCTGCCCAACATCCCCTTGCCCGAAGTGCCCCAAGGTTCCAGCGAAGAGGACAACGTGGTTGTGCGAAGCTGGGGTGAGGTCCGCAACTTCGATTTCACCCCCCTTCCTCACTGGGACTTGGGCGAGCAATTGGGCCTTATCGACTTTCAGCGTGGAGTCAAGCTGTCGGGTAGCCGTTTCTACACCATGTTCGGCCGGGGCGCCAAGCTGGAGCGGGCGTTGATCGCCTGGATGCTTGACCTGCACACCCAGGAGCACGGGTACACCGAGGTAATGGTGCCTGCCGTGGTCAAGCGGGAGGTGATGGAAGGCTCGGGTAACTTGCCCAAGTTCAGCGACTTGCTTTACCACGACGACGAGAACGACCTTTGGCTGATTCCCACGGCCGAGGTCCCCATTACCAACTTGTACCGGGACGAAATCCTGCCCGCCGAGACGTTGCCCCTGTACTACGTGGCCCAGACCCCCTGCTTCCGCAACGAGAAAGCAGCCGCGGGAAGAGACACCCGAGGAATCAAACGGGTCCACCAGTTCAACAAGGTGGAGATGTACAAGTTCGTTTCTCCCGAGTCATCGGGGGATGAGCTGGAGCGGCTGGTGGCCGACGCCGAAGCCGTTTGCCGCGGGCTAGGTCTGCCTTACCGGGTGGTCCAGATTTGCACCGGGGATATTGGCTTCCACTCGGCCATGACCTACGACATCGAGGTGTGGGCCGCGGGTTGTCAAGAATGGCTGGAAGTGAGCTCCTGCTCCAACTGCACCGACTTCCAAGCCCGCCGGGCCCGAATCCGGTACCGCCCCAGCCGGGACGCCCGGCCTGAGTTTGTGCACACCCTGAATGGCTCCGGGTTGGCCCTGCCCCGGGTGTTCATCGCAATTCTGGAGAACTACCAGCAAGAGGACGGCTCGGTTGTCATTCCCGAAACCCTGCGCCCCTACACCGGCTTCGACTCCATTCCTGCCAAGTCTGCCGGTTAACGCCTCCCTGAAATTTGTACAAGTAGGGGCACGGCATGCCGTGCCCCCATTGCGGCGCGGTCGCCACCCCTACCGAAGACCTTCACCCATGCGCTAGAATAACCGTAAACATCCGGGAGGCGCATCATGTCAGGTATTTGGCCCGGCGATACCCAGTGTGTGGCGATGCTGGGCTTCGACGTAGACGGGGTTTCCTCGTGGCTGAACCGCAACCCCGACTACAAAAACCTGCCCAGCCTCATGTCGATGGCCGAATACGGCCCCAGCGTGGCGACCCCCCGTATCCTGGACATGTTGGACGCCCATTCCATCAAAGCCAGCTTTTACGTGCCGGGATACGTGGCGGAAACCCACGTGGACCTGGTCAAGGAAATCGCCCACCGGGGACATGAGGTGGCCCACCACGGCTACATGCACGAGCCCCCGGCTACCCTGACACCCGAGGAAGAGGAAGAGGTAATCCGCAGGGGAATGTCTATCCTGGGAGATATTACGGGCCAGGCGCCCCGGGGTTACCGCTCCCCCAGCTGGGAGCTCAGCGACCGGTCCCTGGACTTGCTGTCCTCCCACGGCTTCGTGTACGACAGCAGCTTGATGGGAGACGACGCGCCCTACCTGCTCAACCCCGGCACCCCTCAGCAGATGGTGGAGATCCCCATCCATTGGCTGCTGGACGACGCCCCCAATTTCGTTTACGCCCCCACCGCCGGCCGCCTGGGACCCATGCGCAACCCCGACGAGGTTTACGGAACCTGGGCTGCTGAGTTCGAGGGCCTGTACCGGTACGGCCGGGCCTTCACTTTGACCATGCACCCACAGTACATCGGGCGGCCGGGACGCTTGCTCATGCTGGAAAAGCTGATCGGGCATATTCAAAGCTTCCCCAACGTTGAGTTCATGCGCGCCATCGACGTGGCTGAGATGTGGCTCTCCCGGTGAGGGCTCTTGCCTTCGTCGGTGGAGAGACTTAACATGGGGCGATGCAATCACCGATTTAGACTTGGCTGGCCCGATAAAGGAACGCGGACATGACCAGACCCCACGACCGGGGCGGATGGCCCACCGACGAGCCCATCGACCGCAGCGACCACCAGCGCCTGGACTGGGAGGTGCGCATGGACGCCCTGCACCAGGTGCTCGGACGTAAAGGCCTCCGGACCACCGATGAGATGCGGCGCGCCATAGAGAGCCTGGACCCAGAGCTGTACGAGTCTCTGAGCTACTACGAGCGCTGGACTGCTGCCCTGGAAATCCTGATGGTGGAAAAGGACGTACTGACCTCGGAAGAGATCGATGGCAAAATGGCCCAGTTGGAGCAGCCGGGCTCTTAGGCCGCCCATGACTCAATCAGCTAAATATCAATCGGGCGACCGGGTGCGGGTACGGGTCGATTCTCCCCCCGGCCACTACCGCACCCCAACCTACATCCAGGGCAAGTCTGGTACGGTGGTGGCCCTGTGCGGCGCCTACCGTAACCCCGAATCCTTGGGGCACGGCGGTTCCGGTTTGCCCGAGAAGTACCTCTACCGGGTCCAGTTTGACCAGACCCACGTTTGGGACCGCTACCGGGGAAGCAGCTCGGACAAGATTCTGGTGGACATTTACGAGCATTGGTTGGACCCCCTGGGCACATAGGATCGGTACTTAGGAGGAAATCATGAGCGACGGCCACGACGGTCACCCACACCATGAAGGCATGGACGCCAGCGACGGGTTGAGCTATTACGGCCGCCGGGCCCAGGCCATTGAGGCCCTGCTGGTGGAGAAGGGCCTGTGTACCTCGGAAGAAGTGCAGTCGGCCATGGACAACGTGGAATCCAGGTCTCCGGCCGACGGCGCCCGGGTGATTGCCCGCGCCTGGGCCGATCCCGGCTTCAAAGCCCGGTTGCTGGCCGATCCTGGGTCCGCCCTGACCGAGTTGGGCTACACCCTGCCCGACACCACTCCTCACCTGGCTGTGGTCGAAAACACCGAACAGGTCCACCACATGGTGGTCTGCACGCTGTGCTCCTGCTATCCGCGTACCCTGTTGGGACGGCCACCCGACTGGTACAAGAGCTTCGCCTATCGGTCCCGGGCCGTGGTTGACCCTCGCGGTGTGATGCGGGAGTTCGGGCTGGAGTTGGACGAGAGCGTGGAAGTCCGGGTCCTGGACAGCACGGCCGACCTGCGCTACCTGGTTTTGCCGCGGCGTCCCGCGGGCACGGACAGCCTCAGCGAAGACGCTCTGGCCAAGCTGGTCAGCCGGGACAGCATGATCGGCGTCTGTAACCCACGGGTGCCCGACCCTGTCGCCGCTGATTAGCCCGCCGGCCGGCTTCTAGTTCATCAAGAGGGCGCATCCGGCTGGGCCAGGCCGAGCGCACTCGCCGCCGATGCATCCGAGAGGGTGGTCCCCGGTGGCTCCCGGCCCGGGCGGCCACTAATCCAAGACCAGCTATGGCAATCGAAATCACCGTTCCCAAACTACCGCCGGGCGTCGATGCCATTACCCTGTGGCCCTTCATCGTTTACCGGCGGGGGTTTGAGCACGACCTTCCCCTTCGCTGCCACGAGCATTTCCACTGGAAGCAAGCCCTGCGCTGGGGCGTTTTGCCCTGGTACCTGGCCTATCTGATGCTCAAGCCCTTTTACCTGGGTTCCCGGACGCCGCGGCACCCGCTGGAGGTCCCGGCCTACAACGTGCAACGGGAGGTCGCCGCCCTGCTCGCCGCCGGACAGAGCATCGACCGGCGCCTTACCGAGTTGGGCATTGCATGACCTATTCACTCCCAAACAGGCAGGCAGGCTCCCCAATCAGTCCCTGGAACTCAGTAACTGGTCCGGAAGGCCCGACAACAGACGCTCAATCTCCGGGACCTGCTCGCTGTGCCCCAGCCCGATGTGCAGGGGTGTGATGGAGATGCGGTTGTTCTTGGACGCCCAGATATCGGTCCCTTCCTGGGCGTCGCCCGAAATAGCCCGGTCCCTGGCGATCGTGTATCTCTTGTTGGGCTCGACGCCTTCTTCCCTCACGGATTCCCCGTAAGAACGCCCGCCCAGGGTGGTCACCTGGACCCCCGAAATCTGATCCAGGGGCAGGCTGGGCACGTTTATGTTCAGGAACAGGCTGTTGGTTGGAGTATTCTCGGCGAACCGCTGGGCGATCAACCGGAGCAAATGGGCTGCCCCTTCAAACTTGGGGTCCCGGACGGAGCCTACCGAGATGGCAATGGTGGGAAACCCGCGGACGAAACCCTGCACCGCGCCTCCCACGGTCCCCGACACCATCACATCCCATCCCAGATTCGAGCCCGAGTTTATCCCTGAGACCACCAGGTCAACCGACCCCACCAAGCGCTCCAAGGCCAACACGCAACAGTCGCCGGGGGTCCCTTCCACGACATGAGCCGTCACCTGGCCGGTAGCTTCCTCTCCGGCAGTAAGCACCGAATCCACCGTCGCCGTGCGGGCACGTACCGGGGCACGCAGGGTCAGGGATGACCCGACGCCGCTCTGCTCCCGGTCCGGCGCCACCACGAACACATCCCCGGCGTGGCGCAGCGCCCCGGCCGCCGCCCACAGGCCGGGCGCGTGGATACCGTCGTCGTTAATCAGCAAGATCTTCAAGGATTTAGGTTAACCCCCATCATAGAAAGTTGCCTGGCCAGCATACCAGCCAGACAACCCTCATAAACGCTACGCCCTATAGCAGGATAGGTTATTGTCTTTCCGAACCGCAGCGCACGAAAATACCTGGCAATCTATCCCTTACCTCTCACCTTGTTGAAGAGGAGGCTACAGGTCCCGTATTTTCGCAGCCATGACATTTAACGAATGCGCGAGATCTG
Organism: Chloroflexota bacterium; assembly: GCA_022568195.1. GTDB lineage: Bacteria > Chloroflexota > Dehalococcoidia > Lucifugimonadales > UBA3495 > JADFFS01. Next base: position 44,405 of record JADFFS010000006.1, read on the forward strand.
CCCGGCAAGGGTTGTGGGCTAATGATGGACCTGTTCTGTCGCATGTAACAGGGCGTGCCGGATCTCCACCGCGGCCATGGCCCGCCGGTATTCCGCCGAGGCGTAGAAGTCACCAATGACATTATCGCCCAGGTCGCCAGCAACTTGGTTGGCCGCCGCAGTAATATTTTCTTCAGTCAGTGTCTTGCCGGTCAGGGCCCGCTCCACCGAGCTAGCCCGCGCCGGGGCCGGCACACATCCGCCCACCACAATGCTGGCGGCGGTGCACGTTTCTCCGTCAAGCGTAACCACCACTGCGGCGCCCACCACCGCATACCCCGAGGCAGGATGGGCCATCTTGGCATATTCGGCCCGCTGGTTGGCGGACAGGACCGGCACCTCGACGGCGGTCAGTACCTCGTTTGCGGCCAGCTTGGGCTCGAAGGGGTCGCCAAAGAAGTCCCCGGTAGCGGCGCTGCGATTGGCCCCTCCCGGCCCTTGAATGTTGAACTTGGCATCCAATGCGGTTAGCACGGTGGGCCAATCGGAGGCCGGGTCAGCGTGGACCACGTTCCCCCCGATGGTGCCCCGGTTACGCACTTGGGGGTCGCCGATACCGCCGGCAGCCTCAGCCACCATGCCACAAGCATGCTCTACATCATGGGAAGAAGCGATTTCCCAGTGGGTGGTCAGGGCGCCTATGCGAATTGTGCCGTTGCTAATCGTGATCCCTTTCAGGTCGGCGATACCCCCGATGTCCACCAAGGCCGATGGCCTGGCGAAGCGCAGCTTGAGCAGGGGCAGGATGCTGTGGCCCCCGGCGATCAGCTTAGAATCCTCGTGGGAACCCAGCAACTCTATGGCCTCGGCCACGGAGCCAGCTTTGTAGTAATCGAATTCTGGAGCGTACATGCTCTATGCCCCCTTTGCTTGCTGAATGGCCTGCCACACCTTCTCCGAAGTCAGCGGCATATCCAATTTGGTCACGCCCAAGGGCTTCAGGGCGTCCATCACGGCGTTGTAAACGGTGACGGTGGAAGCGATGGTACCGGTCTCGCCGATGCCCTTGACCCCCAATGGATTGTGTGGCGAAGGAGTCTCCGTGGAAAGTGTCTCGATGTCGGGCAACATGTGGGCCCGGGGAACCGGGTAGTCAAGCATGGAGCCGGTGAGCAACTGGCCGTTTTCATCATAAACCGCCCCCTCCCAAAGCGCCGGGCCGGTTCCCTGGGCCACCCCACCGTGGACCTGGCCTGCCACTATGACCGGGTTGATCTGCCGGCCGCAGTCGTCCACGGCAACGTACCGCTGCAACTCAATGTGTCCATTGTCCGGGTCCACGTCGACCACCGCCACATGGGTTCCGAAGGGGTAAGTAAAGTTGGGCGGGTCATAGAATGTGGTTGCCTCGAACCCCGGCTCCATGCCCTCGGGCATGTTCCAGGCCATGTTGGCCATCAGGGCTATGTCCTGGATGGTCTTGCTCTGGTCCGGGGACCCCCTCACGAAGAACTTACCATCTTCGTACTCGATATCCTCCTCGGCAGCCTCAAGCAGGTGGGCGGCCAGGGCCTTGCCCTTGTCCCGGAGTTTCCGGGACGCAAGGGCCACTGCGGGACCGCCCACCGCGGTACCTCGGCTCCCGTAAGTGCCCCACCCCATGGGGGTGATGTCGGTATCGCCGTGAATCACCTCCACATCTTCCACCGGCACCCCCAACTCGTCCGATATGATCTGGGCAAATGTGGTTTCTTCTCCCTGGCCATGGGGCGAAGTTCCAATAAAGACGTTGACCTTTCCGGTGGGATAGAAGCGGATGGTGGCGCTCTCCCACAGGCCCCCGCCAAACCCCACGGCTCCGGCCACCTGAGAGGGGCCCAGTCCGCAGAGTTCCACATAGGTGGTAACACCAATGCCCATGTAGTGGCCATGGCCGCGGCCGTGTTCTTGGTCCTGCCGCAACTGCTGATAGTTGACATGGTTCAGGGCCATGTCCAGCGCCACCTCGTAGTCGCCGCTGTCGTAGGTCAGGCCGGTGGCCACGTCGCGTCCGTCGTCAAACTTGGGGATGAGGTTGCGGCGCCGCAAATCTACGGGGTCCATTCCCAGCTCGTTGGCCAGCAGATCCATCAATCGCTCTAGGAGGAAGGTTGCCTCGGGTCTTCCGGCCCCACGGTAAAGGTCTACTGGGGTGGTGGTAGTGAAGACGCCGTAAATGTCTCCCTTGATGTTGGGTATATCGTAGGCGCCGGAGTACATCAGGCCGTGCAGGATAGTGGGGATGCCGGTGGAAGCCAGGGAAAGGTATGCGCCCATCCCAGCGTAGACTACCGTGCGCAGGCCGGTGATTTTCCCGTCTCTGGTGGCTGCCAACTCCACGTGTTGCACGTGGTCTCGGCCATGCAGCGTAGCCTGGTAATTTTCCGACCGGGTCTCGGTCCACTTGACCGGACGGCCCAGCTTCATGGCGCAGAAGGCGGTGATCATCTCCCCGGGATACACCGGGGCTTTACTACCGAACCCCCCTCCTACCTCGGGCGCAATGACCCGAATTTTGTGCTCCGGAACTCCCGTCACCACCGAGGTAAGGAACCGGCAGATGTGGGGGTTCTGGGTATTGTTCCACAACGTCAATTCGCCCATCGGAGCCAGCCAGCTGGCCACAGCGGATCGAGTCTCTATGGCGTTGGGGATCAGCCTCGGATGGATGATGGTATCTCGAACCACGACTTCGGCCGAGGAAAAGGCTGCGTCGGCGTCTCCTCCGGCCACCACCCAGTGGAAGGCCTGGTTGTTGGGAGCGTCTTCGTGGACTTGGACCGCCCCAGCCTGCATGGCCGCTTCGGGGTTGATGACTACCGGCAGAGGCTCGTAGTCCACATCGATGAGCTCCATAGCGTCTTCAGCCTGGTAGCGGTCCTCCGCCACCACCACGGCCACCGGTTCGCCCGTGTGCCGCACAATGTCTTTTGCCATTGGCGGGTAATCAACCGTCTTAACGTCTGAGTCGGGGACCACCCAGGCACAGGGAATAGGGTTGAGCACGCCGTCGGTATCGGCGCCGGTAAATACCGCCAGTACGCCCGGCGCGCTCTTAGCGGCGCTGGTGTCGATGCTTCTGATTCGGGCGTGGGCATGGATGCTACGCAGGATGGCCGCATGGACCAATCCCTGAAGCTTTATGTCGTCGGTGTAAGTCGCCGCGCCGGTAATCAACCGGGGATCTTCTCTTCGCCGGATCCCGGAGCCAAAAAGTCTGGTTGTCATGGCCTAGCCTCCCATCTTTTCGGCGGCGGCCAAAATGGACTTCACGATGTTCTGGTAACCGGTGCACCGGCAGAGGTTGCCCTCCAGCCCCGCGCGGACCTCGTCGGAGGTGGGATGCGGGTTGCGTTGTATCATCTCCACCGCAGTCATGATCATCCCCGCGGTGCAGAAGCCGCACTGGAGCCCGTGGTTGTCCCAGAAGGCCTCCTGAATCGGGTGGAGGTCTCCGTTGGTTGCCAGCCCTTCGATGGTGCCAATTTCAGCCCCGTCGGCCTGTACCGCCAAACAGGTACAGGATTTGACGGTTACACCGTTCATCATCACAACACAGGCCCCACACTGGCTGGTGTCACAACCGATTTTGGTCCCGGTCAGCCCCAACTCTTCCCTTAGGAAGTGCACCAGGAGCATCCGGGGTTCCACCTCGGCTTGATGACTCTGGCCGTTTACCGTTACTTGTATCGGGATTTTCGCCATAACACCCCCAAAGTGATCGGAATTCGGGCGTCGTTACTGGGTAGAAGGCCCGGGTTTGAATGCACCGGAGTATATACTTGGGCCATGCCCGCGTCAAACGTATTTTACGGTTGCGCGGACCTGAGGCGGTGGGATTATCATGCCTGAATCACCAAGCTTCCAGCGGACAGGGTTTAGTGCAAAAGACCCAAGCCCCGCATTTCAGGGGCCTGGGTCTTACTAATTCACCTCGCCGTTATTTCGGGTCTTGCCCGGATTAGGAAACGACGCCGGCTCCGGCCGACGCAACCGCGTGGTCGTCCTCAACCGTGCTGCCGGACACGCCGATTGCGCCGATGACCTCTCCTGCATTATTCTTGAGGGGAAGCCCACCTGGAAACGTTATGAGTCCTTGATTTGAGTGCTCGATGTTGTAGAGCGGTCCACCGGGCTGGGAGA
>JADFFS010000007.1 GCA_022568195.1 Chloroflexota bacterium
AGCCCGGCACGGCGAGAGGCCACCGCAGCCAGCATCAACATCCGGTTGTAGTCCACTCCATTGGCCACCCGCCGGGGAGCCGGTAGTTGGGAAGGGGATGTCAGGGCCTGGATTTCCAGCAGCAACGGCCGGGTACCCTCCAACACCGGCGCCAAGGCGCTACCTATAGCCCGCTCTTGTCGTTGGGACAGCAGGACCTGAGAAGGGTCGGACACTTCCACCAAACCCTGGCCGGTCATCTCGAAGACTCCTACCTCGGCAGTGGACCCAAACCGGTTTTTGGCGCTGCGCAGAATCCTAAAGGCGCCGAATTCCTGGGACTCCAAGTAGATTACCGCATCCACCATGTGTTCCAAGACCCTTGGGCCGGCCACCGAGCCATCCTTGGTCACGTGCCCTGCCAGGAAAACAGGGACGTGGCGAGCCTTGGCCCAGCGAATCAACCGAAGTCCGGTCTCTCGCACCTGGGCAACACTGCCCGGACCGGAGGCCAGGTCCTGACAGTAGAGGGTCTGGATAGAATCGACGATGGCCAGAGCCGGCCGCCATTCTTCCAGTTTTTCCACCACTCGGTCCACGTCGGTCTCGCTCAAGATGAAGACCCCCTGGCCGGGAAAGCCCAGCCGGTCGGAACGCAGCTTGATCTGGTGGGGCGACTCCTCTCCGCTGACATACAGGACCGGTTGGCCGCGGGACGACATGTATTGGGCGATTTGCAGCAGAAGGGTTGATTTACCTACTCCCGGCTCACCTGCCAACAACACCACCGAGCCCGCCACGATGCCGCCTCCCAGCACCCGGTTGAGCTCTTGGCCGGGTAGCTGGACACGTTCTTGGCCCTTTGGATCGAGATTGGCCAACTCCTGAACCGGCTCGGACTGGACGGCCACCCAGCCAGATGACGGCGAATCCGGACGCGATACATTGGTTTCCACCAGGGGTTGCCCGGCCCGGCAGGCAGGAGCAGGGCAGAAGCCCATCCACTTGGCGCTTTCGTAGCCACAATCCTGGCATACGAATGCGGTACGTTGACGCTCTTTGGGGCGAGTCACAGCCTCCCTCCACCCAGAATTCGGCCCATTATAACAAGCGAAGGCCCCACATGAGTGGGGCCTTCTGTCAGTGAACGTTTGAAGCCGGGGGTAATTATGACGCCGCAGGCACCTCGGCCTCCGCAGGCACCTCGGCCTCCGCAGACGTCTCGGTCTCCGCAGGCGTCTCGGCCTCCGCAGGCACTTCAGCCTCCGCAGCCTCCCTCGAATGGACCACGATCTTCCCGTCTTCCAGGTCGATCACGGCCACGTCGCCCTGCTTGAGCCGCCCGCTCAGCACCTCATCGGATAAGGAGTCCTCTACCTCGTTCTGAATCAACCGCCGCAACGGCCGGGCCCCCAACACCGGGTCGAACCCGTTCTCCCCAAGCCAGCCGCGAGCAGCGTCGGTCAACTCCAAATCGATCTTCTTTTCCTCCAGCTCTTTGCGCACCTGGTTCATCATCAGGTCCACTATTAGCAGGATCTCAGCATGGTCCAACTGGTGGAAGACGATGGTGGCGTCGATACGGTTCAGGAACTCGGGCCGGAAGAAGCGCTTGACCTCGTCCATCACCTTGTCTTTCATGCGCTGGTAGGAGCTGTCGGCTGTCTGGGCGTCGTCGCTCTTGATGCTGAAGCCCAGGGTTGTTTCTCGCTTGATCAGGTCCGACCCCAGGTTGCTGGTCATGACGATTATGGAGTTGCGGAAGTCCACCTTGCGGCCTCTGGCGTCGGTCAACGTCCCGGCGTCGAATATCTGGAGCAGGATGTTGAAGACCTCTGGGTGGGCCTTCTCGATCTCGTCCAACAAGATGGCGCAATAATTCTTTCGGCGCACACCCTCGGTGAGCTGTCCCCCTTCATCGTATCCCACGTATCCCGGTGGAGCGCCGATCAGCCGGGCCACGGTGTGCCTCTCCTGGAACTCGGACATATCCAACCGGATCATGGCGTCTTCGTCGCCGAACATGAACTCGGCCATGGCCCTTACCAACTCGGTCTTGCCTACACCAGTGGGCCCCAGGAACATGAACACGCCGATGGGCCTTCTGGGGTCTTTTAGGCCCGCACGGGCTCGCCGCACCGACTTGGAAATGTTCACGATGGCTTCGTCCTGGCCGATAATGCGGTGGTGGATCTCCTCTTCCATGCGGAGCAGGCGCTCCGTTTCTTCTTGGGCCAGCCTGGTGACCGGTATGCCGGTCCACATGCTGACTACCTCAGCGATGTCATCATCAGTAACAGCGGGCCGCTCCTTGCTGCGTCCCTCCTGCCACTCCTTCTGCAGGGTGTCCAGGTCCTCGTTTTGCTGTAGCTCGCGGTCCCGCAACTCAGCCGCCGCCTCGTATTGCTGGGAAGCGATTGCCTCGTCTTTTTCCTTGCGGACTTCCTCCAAGACCTGCATGGCGTCTTTCACCGACGACGGAGTAACGCTGCCCCGCAGCCTGACGCGGGAGCCAGCCTCGTCTATCAGGTCGATGGCCTTGTCGGGCAGGGACCGGTCGGGGATAAACCGGGCTGAAAGCACGGCGGCGCTTCTTATGGCATCTTCAGTGTAGTCCACCTGATGGTGGTCTTCGTAGCGGCTTTGAATGCCTTTGAGGATTCGTATGGTCTCTTCAGTGGTTGGCTCTTCCACTTTGACCGGCTGGAGCCTGCGTTCCAACGCCGGGTCTCTTTCCACGTATTTGCGGTAATCGTCCAAAGTGGTTGCGCCGATGCACTGAAGCTCTCCACGGGCCAGGGAAGGCTTGAGGATATTGGAGGCATCCACCGCGCCTTCGGCGGCGCCAGCGCCCACGATTGTGTGAATCTCATCGATAAATAGTACGCAATTGCCGGCGCTCTTTATCTCTTCGATTACCTTTTTTAGGCGCTCTTCGAACTCACCCCGGTACTTGGTGCCAGCCACCAGTGAGCCCATGTCCAGGGTCACGAGACGCTTACCCTTGAGGGAGTCCGGGACGTCTCCACCGCCGATACGCTGGGCAAGAGCCTCAACAATAGCAGTCTTGCCAACCCCGGGCTCACCTACCAACACCGGATTATTCTTGGTGCGGCGGCTCAGAATCTGTATCACCCGTTGGATTTCCTGCTCGCGGCCGATAACCGGGTCCAATTTGTCCGCCCGGGCGGCTACGGTTAGGTCCACGCCCAGTTGATCCAGAGTGGGCGTCCGGGTGCTGGAGCGCGAACCCTGGCCGCTGGATCCCGAGCTATGGCTCAAAATCTGATGAGTTTCGGCCCGGACCTTGTCCAGGGTAACACCCAGACTCTCCAGGACTCCGGCGGCTACTCCTTCTCCTTCACGCAATAGGCCTATGAGCAGATGCTCGGTGCCGATATATGTGTGGTTCATGCGCCGGGCTTCGTCTACGGCCAGTTCCACCACTTTCTTGGCCCTGGGCGTCAATCCGATTTCGCCCTGGGCTGGCTTTTCGCCCCGGCCGATTATGAACTCCACGGCGGAGCGCACTTTGCTCAGGTCAACTGCCAGGCTTGACAGAACGCGAGCCGCCACGCCTTCAGTTTCTCGCACCAAGCCCAACAAGATATGTTCGGTGCCAATATAGTTGTGATTAAACCGCTGTGCTTCCTCTTGGGCCAACGAAAGAACGCGGCGGGCACGTTCTGAGAATTTCTCGAATCTACTTCCCATAATACTGCTCCTGGTGGCGAAGGTGAGAGCCCTTTACCGCTGGTTATCTTCTATCATGGGTCTGTTGCCGCCCAGCCGAACCCTACCACTGTCCTTCCGCTACATCCACCCAGTTTGACGGTTGGCCAGCCTTAAGGCCCCCACTGCGAAACCGGGCTGTCTGTTGAACCGCCCCAAAACACGATTATAGGATACACCTCTAACTGTGTAAAGGCATTCCTTCCTGTGCCAAGCGGAAAACAGGACTCGTCAAACAACTCCGGGCTCGCCGGCGGCGAAGCAACAATATGTTTGTGAATTAGCTAAAGTGCAGTAATCGCCTGGGTTTCTGGCCGGAGGGTACCAAGTTTGTCGGGGTTGTGATAGACCTCCCGGCGGTGACCTATTTTCCCACCCCGTTGCCAGAGCAGTATCGTCGGCGCTGAGGCGTTTCACTGCCGTGTTCGGGATGGGAACGGGTGGGACCGCCTCGCTAAAACCACCAGGAAGCATATCTGCAAGCTCAGTATGCACCTTTTTTCACAACCTGACAAGGGGAAGTTGCCCTGGGTAATGTTACGATTTTATTTCACAAGCCCTTATTTTTCCCCTCCCTGCGTTCAAAGTGTTCCCAAAGCGGGATCAAAATTCCCCAATTCGGCGCTGGCCGGACGGATACCGAACGAAGGTTTTTGCAGCCGGGACTTATCCACCGGTTTTCTTGTTAAAGTGTCTTGGACGCAGCCCCGACGCTAATAGTAACGCCGTTGACTCGAAGCAACGGTTCCTGATAGAGTCAAATGAACTAAAAATACGCACTAAAAATATGCTGAGTCGAGGTAAGTAGGGATGCCGAAACGCCTTTTTAAAGAACTGGAAAGGGCCTACGGCTTCGATGATGTAGCGATTGTCCCCGGCCAGGTGACCATCAATCCGGATCTGACCTCGACCAAACTAACGATCGGCGACCGCCCTTTCGATATACCTTTCCTGGCCTCCGCCATGGACGGGGCCGTTTCCCCCCATTTTGCGACGTTAATGCACCAGATGGGCGGGTTGGGCGTGCTCAACGCCGAGGGATTATATACCAGGTACGAGGACCCTCACTCCATCTTAGAAGAGATCATCTCCATGCCCCAATCGGAGGTGACCGAACACCTTCAGCAGGTCTACTCCGCGCCGATCCAAGAGCACTTGATCGGGCAGAGGGTGCAAGAAATCCGGAAGTCGGGCGCCACCTGCGCCGTTTCATTTACCCCTCAAAACACCAAGCGGATGTCTCCGCTGGCCGTTGAGGCTGGCGCTGACATTGTGGTGGTCCAATCCACGGTAACGACCGCACGGCACATGTCCCGCAGCTACCGTGGGCTGATATTCTCCGAGCTAATCAACACCCTCCACGTGCCGGTGGTGGTCGGCAACTGCGTGACCTACAGCGTGGCCCAAGAGCTGATGGAGACCGGCATCGACGGAATCCTGGTCGGCGTCGGGCCCGGCTCCGCTTGCACTACGCGAGAGGTTGTCGGCGTAGGCGTTCCTCAAGTGACCGCAACCTTGGAGTGCGCCGCCGCCCGCGAGGACTATTTCCGGCGCACAGGACGTTATGTCGCGGTGATAACCGACGGAGGCCTGCGCACCGGTGGCGACGTTTGCAAAGCCATCGCCAGCGGCGCCGATGGCGTGATGCTGGGTACACCATTTGCCCAAGCGGAGGAAGCCCCCGGACAAGGATACAACTGGGGAATGGCCAACGCCCATCCGGAACTGCCCCGCGGGACCCGCATCCACGTGGGCATCAAGGGTACATTACGCCAAATATTGTACGGCCCCACGTCGGTCACCGACGGCACCCAGAACCTGGTGGGTGCTCTGCGGGTCGCCATGGGAATGTGCGGAGCCTACACTGTCCGAGACCTGCACAAAGCCGACATGGTGATCGCTCCTTCGATCAAAACCGAGGGCAAGTTTTACCAGGTAGGGCTCTAGCTGGAGGTAGCTGGTATGGCCGACAAGGTGATCGCGCCCGGGATTAAATCCGGGGGCAAAACTGAGGGCAATACGATAGAAATACTCGACCCTTGCGCCGAAGACGTCCCCGAAGAGTTGGGCCTGAGTCCCAATCTGCCAGATCTGCGTGGCAAGGTAATCGGGCTTCTGGAGAACCGGAAACACCACGCCGACTCCTTTTTACAGGAACTCCGAGAGATATTGGTACAGGACTACGGGGCAAAAAAGGTGGTCTACGCTACCAAGTTCAGCTACAGCGCCCCCTGCGCAGCGGAAACGCTGGACGCGCTGACGGCGGAGTGCGACGCCGTGATTCATGGGGTCGCGGATTGAGGCTCCTGCACGACGTGGGGTCTCCACGACACAGTGATAACCGAGTCCAAGGGAGTGCCGTCGGTCAGCGTCATCACCAGCGCCTTCACCCGAGCGGCCCGGATGCGCGCCACCACCCTGGGCATGCCCGGAACCAGGATGGTCATACTGCCCAGCCCCTTGGCTACCCGCAGCGTCGCAGAGGTGCAGCAGATGGCCCACCATTACGCTACGGAGATTGTGGGGCTGCTGGCCGACCCTCAACCAGCCGCCTAAGGTTCCCGTGACCTCCCCGGCCCTTCAATCCCGCCGCATCCAAGTCCGGGACTCCTTCGAGGCCATCCAGGACTATTGCTGGGAACAGGGATGGACCGACGGACTGCCCGTGGTGCCCGCCACCGAAGACCTGGTTCGCCGCATGTTGCAGGGCTATGGGGAAGACCCCTCCACGTCCTTGGGCCTGATCCATCCTCGTAACGCCCAGGTCACCCTGGAAAAGGTGGCTATCAACTCGGTGATGGCCGGCTGCCAACCCGAGTATTTCCCTGTGGTGGTCGCCGCAGTCAAAGCAATCCTCAAAGATGAGTTCAACGTTGCCGGGGTCTCCTCAACCACCGGGGGCGCGGCCCCTGCCATTATCGTCAACGGACCCATCGCAGACCGTCTCGGTATCAACGGCGATGCTGGTTGCTTCGGCCCCGGATTCCGGGCCAACGCAGCCATAGGCCGGGCCGTGCGGCTGATTATACGCAACGTAGCCGGCTTGATCCCGGGGGATATGGACAAGGCAACCCTGTCAACCCCCGAGCGTTATTCCTTTTGCTTCTCCGAGAACGTGGAGCGCAGCCCATGGGAGCCGCGCCACGTTGAGCTTGGTTACAACCCGGCGGCAAGCATCGTCACCGTGGCCGGGATCCGGGGAGTCTACACCGTCATGGAAACCACAGTCGCTACTGGGACAGAGGTGCTGAATACCATCGTGGGCACCATGAAGGCGATCGGGGTTTCCAACTACTATCAAATCGGCACCGGTGCTCAGATCGTGCTGGTGATTTGCCCGGAGCACGCGGCCGACATCGACGCCTCGGGTTTCTCCAAAGAGCAAATCCGGGAGTACATCTTCGAAAATGCCCGGATGCCCATATCCCAACTGGTCGACGTGGCCCATTACGGCAACCGCAACTGGCCCTCCTGGATCGACGAAACCAACCCTGACACCTTGGTCCCCATCGTCCGGGCAGCGGAGGACATCGTGGTGGTCGTTGCCGGCGGCGACGGGCGCCATTCCGCATGGCTGGCCGGATGGGGCGTCACCCGGATTGTGACCCAGGAAATCACCGGGCCTGACTAGTCTCAGGTATCCAGCGCCGGCAGAGGTCAGCCAATACCGGCGATATAGCCTTCTACAGCTTTCCTTGAGTTCGGTCCGAAATCCTTCCTTGGGGCCACGCATCTAAATTGATAAGCCGGGAACAGGCGCCCTGCGCTGCTTGGCCCACGCCCTGGACGCTTAGTCCAGGCGGTCGCCGGGTAATGACGAAACCGGGAACAATTCGCAAGGGAGCCAGCAGAGGTATGACCACGTCGTAAATAGTTAGCTATCAAGTTTTTGCAAAATGTTGACGAAACTCGGCTAATATGATACTGTTATCGTCACTCGGTTGGAGGTTAGCCATCATGGCCCAACAAACTATGGTTCCCCCGTCGGGCGAGGTTGAGAACCCCGAACTGTGCCGCCACCACTGGGTGATCCAACCGGCATCGGGCCCTGTGAGCTTGGGTGAGTGTCAGCTGTGTGGGGAGGCCCGGGAGTTCAAGAACTACGTCGAGTCCGCCAGCTGGGGCGACTCCAGGCTGGCCGCGCGTTCCGGCAACAACTCTTCGGAGCAAATAGTCCGCAACGTTGCCAACACCCTCGAAGACGACGAGGAATAAGCGGGTTTAAATACTCGTAAAATCTGTTCGTCTACCCTTCCCCCTTTCCACCGCGGGTCTGCCTCACTGCTCTTGGCGTCACCCCTTTGTCATAAGCCAACGCGGTTGACCCTAACCGAAATCAGATCGCGATCTGATTTCGGTTTTTGTAGTCTGTCTCAATTCCTTCGTTACGCGCCACCAAGAACCCGTGGTATCCAATACCTCGAGAATTACCACATCTTGTATTTTCCCCTTGACAAAGGGTTGTCCTTCCAGGGATTATAATAGCCCTTGCCGGAGGATCCGATGTCAACTTCAACTGGCGCCAACCGATACGTCCACCTGCACAATCACACCGAATATAGCATGCTGGACGGCATAAGCCGCATCCCAGACCTGGTGTCCCAGGCCAAAAACCTGGAAATGGACTCCCTGGCCATCACCGACCACGGCAGCCTCTACGGCGTGGTGGACTTCTACTCGGCCTGTAAAGAAGCTGGGATCAAGCCCATCATCGGCTGCGAAGTCTACGTTGCCAACGGTAGCCGGCTCGATAAAACCGGCACTGAACGCAGTCCCTATCACTTGGTCCTTCTGGCCCGGGACGACACGGGCTACCACAATTTGCTGCAGCTGGTGACCAAAGCTCACGTTGAGGGGTTCCACTACCGGCCGCGCATCGACCGGGAGCTGCTGGAGCAGCACCACGGAGGCTTGATCGCCCTTTCCGGCTGCCCATCAGCCGAAGTCCCCCGGCGCCTCGCCGACGGGGCTATGGATGAAGCTACCCGGGCTGCCCAGTGGTACAAGGATCTGTTCGGCGACGGCTATTACCTGGAGTTGCAGCGCCACGAGCACGTACCCCAGCTTTCCGAAATCAACCAGGGGTTGGTCACTCTGAGCCAAGAGCTAAACTTGCCCTTGGTGGTAACCAACGACGCCCACTACGTCCGGCAGAGCGACTCGCCCTTGCAGGACGTTTACATTTGCATCCAGACCAACACCACGATCCACGATGAGAAGCGCCTGCGCATGGAGGACGATTCCTACTATATCAAGAGCTCCCAGGAAATGAGTCTGCTCTTTGCGGACTTCCCCCAGGCATTGGAAAACACGCTGAAAATCGCCGACATGTGCAACGTGGAGTTGGACTTCGACCAGACTCACCTTCCCAAGTACCCCACCCCCGACGGGGCCGATGCCGACGAGTACCTGGCCCAACTTTGCTGGGAAGGCTTCCACCAGCGCTATCCTCATTCCACTCCGGAGCAAGAGCAGCGCCTGAAATACGAGCTTGACGTCATCAGGCACACCAGCTTTGCCAACTATTTCCTGGTGGTCTGGGACATAATCGGCTTCGTACGGCGCAGCGGAATCATGCACGCGGTACGGGGCAGCGCCGCCGCCAGCGTGGCGCTGTATTCCTTGGGCATCACCAACGTGGACCCCCTGGAATACCGCCTGGTCTTTGAGCGTTTCCTGAACATGGAACGCAAGGAGATGCCCGATATCGACCTGGACTTTCAAGACGACCGGCGGGACGAGGTGCTCCACTACGTGATCGAACGCTTCGGCAGCGACCGGGTGGCCCAGATCATCACATTCGGCACGTTGGGAGCCAAAGCCTCGCTGCGTGACGTAGGCCGGGCACTGGGCATGAGCTACGGCGAGGTCGACCGCATTGCCCGCATGGTCCCGTTCAAGGCCCGGACCCTGGAGGACGCGCTCAGGGTCAACCCAGAGCTGCAGAACGCCTACCAGAACGAGGAAAAGATACACCAGTTGGTGGACACCGCCCGGGGATTGGAAGGCATCGTACACCACGTCAGCACCCATGCCGCAGGGGTGCTCATTTCCGACGAGCCCCTGGCCGAGACCGTTCCCTTGCAGCGTCCCACCCGGGGCGACGAAGACAGCCCGGTGTTGATGACCCAGTACTCCATGGACCCGGTGGCCCGCCTGGGCCTGCTCAAGATGGACTTTTTGGGCTTAACCAACCTGACTATCTTGGACCGGGCCGTGAAGTTGGTCGAGGAAAGGCGGGGAATTAGGATAGAACTCGACCGCCTCCCCCTGGATGACCAGGCCACCTTCGACCTACTTTCTTCTGGGAACACCACCGACCTGTTCCAACTGGAAAGCGCCGGGATGCGGCGCTACATCAAGGAACTAAAGCCCTCCAACCTGGGCGACATCGCGGCCATGATAGCCCTCTACCGTCCCGGCCCCATGGAAAACATCGACGCCTTCATCAACGCCAAGCACGGCCGTGTGCCCATCACCTACCCCCATCCCAGCTTCAAGGAGTTGCTGGACGAAACCTACGGAATTATCGTCTACCAGGACCAAGTATTGCTGATCCTGCAGCAGTTTGCCGGTTATTCCCTGGGCGGAGCCGACATTGTCCGCAAAGCCATGGGCAAGAAAATCGCCTCGCTAATGGCCCAGGAACGGGACAATTTCGTCGCCGGCGCCAAGGCCAATGGGTTTGACGAGAAGGTGGCGGTTGATATCTTCGACCTCATCGAGCCTTTCGCTGGCTATGCATTCAACAAGGCTCACAGCGTCAGCTACGCCCTTATCTCCTATTGGACCGCCTTCTTCAAAGCCCACTATCCTCTGGAGTACATGGCCTCGGTGCTGAACTCCCGCTTGGACCACCCGGAAAAGGTGGTTAGCTCCATCAACGAGTGTTTCCGTTTGAAGATCCCAGTGTTGCTGCCTGACATCAGCCGCTCCGAAGAGTTCTTCACCATCGACCAAGAGAGTGGCTCGCCGGCGGGCTTGAGGGTCGGCTTGGCGGCCATCAAGACCGTGGGAGAGGCGGCCGTACGGCCTTTGGTGGAAGAGCGCAAAAAGAACGGTCCCTACAAGTCTATAGATGACTTTTGCCGACGGGCCGATGCCCGCGGTCTCAACCGCCGGACCATGGAGAGCCTGGTCAGGGCTGGCGCATTTGACAGCCTGGCGCCCCGCGGGGCGGTCCTAGCTTCCCTGGACCAGATTGTCGCCACGGCGCAACTGACCGCGCGCAGCCGCAGCGCGGGCCAATCCAGCATGTTCGACGGATCACCGTCCGGCGACTCTGGAGTGGATCCCGGTCCCGGCATCGCTCTAGACGGGCCCGACGTTTCCCCTGAAGAGAAAGCGGCGTGGGAGCAGGAGCTTCTGGGAGTAGCCCTGTCCCACAACCCCATGCTGCAACTGGCCAGCCTGGACGCCGGTGACGCTGTCAACTCCTTCGACCAGCTTGACGAAGAGATGGAAGGACAGACGGTGTCTTTGTTGGGCCATGTGTCGGGTATCACCGAGAGGACCACCAAGGAACAAAAGCGGTTTCTGATCGTGACTCTGGAACTCTTGGGCGGCCCCGTGGAAATCATGGTGTGGCCCAACGTTTTGGAGCGCACCCAAGACCTGTGGATTTCAGGTCAGGTCATCAAGGCCACGGGCAAGTTGCGGCTTCGCAACGACCAGATGTCCTTGGTCTGTGAACAAGTAGAGCGATATACCTCCGCCGATGGAGTATCAGGCAACGGTCACAAGACCCGGCCAGCCAGGAAAACATCCGAACCTCAAAATGGTCCGCCCCAACGAAAGAACGGGACAGCGGCCCGTCGATCTGACCATGATCCCGCCAACATCACTACTGATCCCGTCCCACATAAGCCGCCGAACGGGAACGGTGATCCCCATCGCACCCTGCATTTGGGAGTCACCGAATCGGACAACAGCGTGGAAGATGCTCACCTGCTACGTGAGGTGGTGCGGCTTCTCTTGGAATATCCGGGGAAAGACCGCATCAACCTGGAGATTCACACCGCTGCCGGGACGATATTGCTGGAACTGCCGGGAGTCAGCACGGGGTACTGCGATGAGCTCCAACAACGCTTGACCACCATGCTGGGGGCCGACTCGGTGCGCCTGCAGGATGCCGTTGGAATAAACGGCCATACCTAAGCTGCCTCTTAACGCCGCATCTGTCTGTAGAAGGCGATCTGAAGTCCCTTCCCCGTCTCCTAATGCGTCTCCATACCACACCGGCCACACCGATCTCCTTCGGGTAAACCGCCTTGAATGCGAGTGCACTCACCAAGGCTACCTACCGGGAAATCACACCGGGAACTTGCGCCAGTAACCCAGATTAACCTTGGCCGATACGATAAGGCCCAGTCAATCTGATTTAGAAGTTGAGACATATTATATTTGAGTTGTTGTTTTCCGCATAACGCCATCATCCCCGCTGTATGGGGCGTATTGCTCAAAATTCACTGTTACCGAAGATCAGCCCATGCCTCAATTGAGGTTGACGGCATGAGTAACTGTTGGTAAACTTCCACGGATTACAACAGGGCCTCACCTGGGTGGTGCAGTTGTGGAGGTGGGAAGTCTAATAGTAATCGTCGCACCGGTTAAGGTGAAGACATGAATACAGACGTCCCATCTACTCGTGATATAGGACCCCAATCGGCGATGGCCCTGGGCCTTAACCTTTCTACCGCCGTCCATGGTCCGGTGCTTCCGGCAACCCGGCGGCTCCATTTGGATCGCGCTCTACCCACTGAGCCTTAGCTCCACTCCTCGGCTACAACTTTCTATTTCCTTCTCTATTGTTTTTCGTTCGGAACCGACCCCATTAAACCTATTCCTGTTTTACCGACTCGTCGTTCAGGGGCTGCTTCCGAAACCCTGACCCATCGTAAAGCCTACTGAGATCTAAAGGAACATAACAATGCACCGGACCGGATCACCCGTAGACATGGACCCGGAACAGGTCAATGAGTTAGCCCGTAATTTCTGGTATTCGGCAATACTGCGAGCGGGCATCAAGCTCGACGTTTTCTCCATTCTTGAAGGCAACAACCTAACGTCTGGGGAAGTGGCTCGCCGCATCGGCGCATCACCTAGATACGTCCAAGCGTTTCTGGATTGCTGCGGGGTCTTGGATTTACTTGATAAGGAGGGCGACCAATATACCAACTCCCCTCTAACGTCCAGGTTCCTGGTCAAAAACAAGAAAGAATACGTGGGCGATCACGCGCTGCACCACACCAACACCTGGGCATCCTGGGGCCGGCTTGACGAGATAGTAAAAGAAGGGAAAACGCTGCTCCCCTACGAGACGGGCTTCGTGGATGCTCCCACCTACTGGAACGACTACATGATCGGACAGCATAACCGCGCCGAATCGGGCCAGGCCCGTCATCTGGTCGAAAGCTTGGACCTCAGGGGCAAGCACAAAATGCTGGACCTCGGTGGAGGCGCGGCCAGCTACAGCATCGCATTGTGCGCCGCCAACCCGGACCTTCAAGCTGTTGTGTTGGACCAAAAAGAGCCTCTGGACATTGCCCGGCCACTGGTTGAGCAACATGACCTGGGCAACCAAATAACCCTACTGGAAGGGGACTTCTTGGACACTCACCTGGAGCCGGACTACGACGTTGTCTTGATTTCGGGAGTGGTTCTTATCAAGTCCGAGGCCGATTGCCAGGCACTATTCAAAGTGGCTTACGACAAAATGTTGCCGGGAGGCCTGATCGTTATTCAAGACTACATGCGCTTGGACCACAGCCCCACCAGACAAAAACTGGACGCCTTGGAAGACCTATACGTATTGGTCGCCTTTGACCCCGGGGCTGGTGACCGGGAGGGAGACGTGGTTTCATCCTGGCTTGTAGATGCCGGGTTCCAAAACCCCAATATGATTCCTTTACCCACCCAATTGGCGGTGATAACCGCGGAGAAACCGTGAGCGCCTGGACCAAAGTAACCCGCGGCGCCAGGTTTCCAACTGAGTCCATCTGAATCCATATTCCTGCGGCAAGGGCATATTTTAGGTTGAAGGGGGGAATGTCATGATCCTTGAAAAGAAAGTTACACCTGGGGAGCGTCTACGAGCGCTGAAGCAGGCCATCGACCGAAAGGGCTACGTCCGTATCCTGGAGGCTCACAGTGGCCTCAGTGGCATCATAGCCGAGTCCGCCAGGGTGCAGACGGGCCAGGGCATCCTGGAATACGACGGGCTTTGGGAAAGCAGTCTGACCGACTCCGCCACCAAGGGACTGCCCGATGCCTCCATCGTTGGCTGTGATTCTAGGATTCACACCATCGACGAGATTCTCAATGTGACCTCCAAGCCCCTCATCGTCGACGGAGACACCGGGGGCGAACCGGCCCAGTTTGAATACCTGGTTCAGCACCTGGAACGCTTGGGTGTGTCGGCGGTCATCATCGAAGACAAGGTATACCCCAAACGCAACAGTCTGGATGCCTCCGCCAGCCAGGACCTCGAAGACCCAATGGTTTTCGCGGAGAAGATCAAAACCGGAAAGGAAGCGGCCGTCACTCCCGACTTCATGATCATGGCTCGCCTGGAGAGCCTGATCGCCGGCGGCACAGTGCGGGAGGCCCTGGACCGGGCCGAGAAATATATCCTGGCCGGGGCCGACGGCATAATGATCCACTCCAACAAGCCGGATCCAGGTCCAATACTTGAATTCGCGGACGCTTACCAGCGATTGTGCCAGCGGTTGGGCCGCCGCCCTGTTTTGGTAAGCGTACCAACCACCTACAACACGGTGTCCGATGCCGAGCTTGCCAACCGAGGATTCAACATCATCATTCACGCCAACCATATGCTCCGGGCCGCATACAAGGCCATGGCCGAGGTCGCTAGTACTATTCTGGCCGGTGGAAGCAGCCTGGAAGCGAACCCGCTGTGTGCAACGGTCCCGGAGGTATTCTCCACTGTTGGATTCGACCGCATCACCCGCATGGACCGGGAACGAGTCGAGACCATGCGCCGCGTGAGCGCCGAGACCAACGGAGCAGCGGCAAGGAGCAACGGGTAGACGCCGGGCTATGGATGCCCAATCCTTCTGGGGAGTACTGAAAGCCCGCGGCCTCAATTTCTTCTCCGGTGTGCCCGATTCCACCTTCGGGAACGCCTATAACTTCATGGTCAACGATCCGGAAGTTCGGTATGTCCCAGCGGTTCGGGAGGATGCGGCCTTGGGAGTGGCCAGCGCCGCTTACTTCTCTGGGAAGCTGGGTGGTGTCATGATGCAGAATTCCGGAATCGGCAACATTATCAACACCTTGACTTCCTTTAGCTTGATGTACAAGATTCCTGCATTGCTCGTAGTGGGCTGGCGGGGCTATGGGGGACCGCCCAACGATGCCCCAGAACACTGGATCATGGGAGTCAAGACCCCCCAGATTTTCGACCTGCTGGAAATGCCCTATGAGATCCTGGAGCCAGACAATCTGGAAACAATCTTGGACCGGCTGCTAGACTCCATCGATAAGCAATCCGTGCCCGGGGCGTTGCTGGTACGGGCCGGGATGATCGAGTGATCGACCGCATCATTGCCATCGAGACCATCTTGAATCGGGTGAAGGCCGGCGATTCGGTTTTGAGCACCACGGGAATGATTTCCAGGGAGGTTTTCGTCACCGACGACAGGCCGGGCAACTTTTACATGATCGGCTCCATGGGCCTCCTGTCTTCCTTCGGATTGGGGTTGGCGATAATGTCCCCCCAGCAGAGGGTCCTTGTACTAGAAGGGGATGGCAGCTCGTTGATGAGTCTGGGCAACATGCCGATCATAGCCACGGAACGCCCCGGCAACCTGATCCACGTTATCCTGGACAATGAGGCCTACGAGTCCACAGGGTCCCAGCCTTCCATCAGCTCAAAAGTGGATTTGGCCCAGATAGGGAAAAGCTGTGGCTACGCCCACGCTGTACGCGTAGAAGACGTCGAAGCACTGGAAGGGGCGCTCTCGGACTGCGACACGAACGCGGGACCGCACCTGATCCTGGTCAAGGCGGGGATTGCGCCGGTAGAAGGCATTCCCAGGGTTTCCCACTCTCCAACAACCATTCGGGACCGTTTCAAGGCAGCGACGCAATCTGGGGGTCAGGTCAAATGATTATATTTTCCCCTGGTCCGGCGAATATCTCCGAGCGGGTACGATCGGCCCTGACCAACCCCGACATCGGCCACCGGGAGAGCGAGTTCACCACGTTGCTACAAGAGACCCGCTCCCTCTTGTTGCAGGTGTGCGGCGTCACCCAGGGTTATGCCTGCGCCGTGCTCGGCGGCTCCGGGACCACCGGCATCGAAGCGGCAATCACGTCTCTCTGTGATGTGAGCACTGGGGCATTGATTCTTTCCAACGGGGTATACGGCGAACGGGCCGCACAAATTGCCCAGGTGTTCGGGATTCCCCATACACTGGAAAAGTTCGATTGGACCAGCCCGATTCCCTTGGAGCGGGCAGAGGAGCTTATCGCCTCCACCGCTCACGACGCGGTATACCTGATCCACCACGAGACCACCACCGGGGTGCTCAACGCCTTGCCGGAGATTGCCCAGATCGCCAAGCGCCACGGCAAATGGGTCATGGTAGACGCCGTAAGCAGCATCGGAGGAGAGGAACTCGACCTGCCGGGTTGGGGTGTGGACCTGATCATTGGGTCGGCCAACAAATGCATCCGCGGGGTCCCAGGAGTTGGCTTCGTAGTCGGGTCCAACCCCTTTCTGGAAACCATTTCCAAACGCCGGCCCGTGGCATTTTCAACCGACTTGGTCAACACCTTGCAGCGCGAAGAGGTCGGCGAGACGCCCTTCACACCCCCGGTGCAAACCATGTATGCCCTGCACGAAGCCTGTGAAGAATTGTTGGAAGAGGGAGTGGCAAACCGTATCGTCCACTACCAGGAAATAGCCGAGACTTTGCGCGATGGCCTCTCGGCCCTGGAGCTTTCTTTCCTGGTGCCGAGACATCAGATGTCCAACACCATGACCTCGGTCGTCCTGCCGGATGGGGTTTCTTACGCCGACTTGCACCAGCCCCTGAAGGAGCAAGGCTACGTGATCTACAAGTCCCAAGGGGTCTTGAGCGAGACCACATTTCGACTGGGCACCATCGGCGTTATCACCAAGGACGACGTCCGTGGTTTCCTTCAGGCCCTGGGACAAGTCCTGGGTCGATGACCGGGGCTGGATTTCTGCTTGCATCGAGGGGAGCTCAGTGACCGACCCCGACTACTCCGCCGACTTTTACCGGAAATACGCCCGGGAATACGCTCACGTGTCCGCCGAGTTTATTCAGTCGGTTTACATCAAGTCATCCCATCCGGGATTGAAGCACGACTGGGACCTGTGGGAGAGACTGAAACAGCTTGTCGGCGAGGCCCGCCGGGGGCTGGACGCCGGATGCGGGGCCGGCGCCCGGGACGTGTACAACGCCTGGACCCAAGGCTACGACATTACGGGCGTCGACTCCATCGAGGAGAACATCCAGGCGGCCTGGGACCTCCATCCCGACATAGCTGACCGGGTTTTCGTCGCTGATCTACAACAGCCCCTGCCCTTCGACGACCAGTCCTTTGACTTCGTGTTGTGCAACGCCGTGATTCAGCACATCGAAGCGCGATTGGTCCGGGAAATGGTGCTGCCCCAGTTGATCCGGGTGCTCAGGCCGGGAGGTGTGCTGCAACTGATGTTCAAAAACGGCCAGGGAGTCGCCACCGTTTTCGACAAAGATTACGGCATCGACCGGAGCTTTCAATTATTCGATGAACACGAGATCCTGGGGATCCTCCAAGAGCTGGGCATGGCGCTGGTAGAAGCCGAGTCGCCGGATGAGCTAGGAGGCTTTCTGTACTTCACCGACCCCAAACCCATAGACTATTGTGTATTCTTCGCCCGCAAAGATGGGGCGTGACCGCGGATTTAACCCCCGGGGCAATCATTCTTCGGCCAAGAATTCTTTAATCAGTCCCGCCAGCTCCACCGGTTTGTCGTAGCCGATGTCGTGGATGGTATTGGGGATCCAGTGGACCCGCCCGTTCTTCAGGACCTCGGCGGCCGCCGCCACCATGACGATACGCCGCTGGGCAAACTCCGAGTTGGCCCGCTCCGGTCTGGGTTCAGCGGCCACCAGCAGTGTGGGGCACGTGATATCGGGTAGGATGGTGGAAGGAGGCTCGTCCCACATTTGCCTGATCACCTGGGCGTGATTGTCCGGGTGCAATATGTCTTGAATCTGCCCTTCGCCGTCCTCGTATACCATGGTCTGTACGATGCGCTCCAACTCATCAGACCAGCAATCGGCCAGCTGGGTACGCAACCGGTCCAGGAATTCCTCTCTGTTGCCCGAGATGTTCCTAGGCCGGACCCGGTTCGAGAACTCCTCCCAGGTAGCGTTGGTTTGGGAAGGACCGCCGAGAAAACCCCCTTCTATCATTACCAAACGGCTCACCCGGTCCGGGTAGCGCGCCGCGACACTAATCGCCACGTTACCACCCCAGGAGTGGCCCAGCACTGCGGCCTGTTGCACTCCAAGGTGGTCCATCAGCGCCACCACGTCCGCCGACAGGGTTTTCCAATCGTAGCCGCTGGTGGCTTGGGTGGTTTGGCCGTGGCCCCGTTGGTCCGGGGAGATCACGCGGTACTGCCCCTGTAAAAGGGGCGCCACCAAGTCATACCAGTGGGCCGAAGATGCCAGGCCATGCAACGCCATAACCGGTGGGCCATCCCCGCCCCAATCCAGGTATCGCATCTGCAATCCCCCGATGTCGGCCCACAGTTCGGCCGGACTTGTTGGTGGCGAGACCTGTGTAGGCAATTGCTGACCTCCAAGTTTCATCAAGGTGACAGGAAGCTGGGTGCTTTTCCGTGTGGAACAATCAGCCAGCAGCGGGTTGCGCCATGAAAAAGCGTGGTTAGCCGGGGCGGCGGGCCCGCTCCATATCCAGCAACCGGGCCTTGACCCGCAGACCCCCGGCCCCGTAACCGCGAAGGTCTCCATTGCTGGCTATGACCCGATGACAGGGTATGATCAAAGCGAAGGGATTCTTGGCCATCGCCTGGCCCGCAGCTCTGGCCGCCAACGGCCTGCCCGCCTCCGCAGCCAGCCAGGCGTAGCTGCGGGTCTCTCCGGGCGGGATCCGGCGGCATGCGGACCAAGCCGCGCCAAAAAATTCCGGAGCGTCCGCCAGGTCCAGGTCTATCGCATCCAAGGCGGTGGTATCCCCTTGGAAGTACCGCTCCAGGCGCAGGCGCACTCCGTCAAAACTTTCCGGGTCGTCGGTGGCCGTATCCAGAGCCGGGCCCAACTGCTCCAGAGCTTCTTCCGGGGTCGGTTGAAAGCTCAACCGCCTTAGCCCCTTGGCAGTCCCCAAGAGACCGACCCACCCCATGGGCGTCTGGAAAATATGATAGTGGAGCCTGCTCACGGCTTGCGTCTCCTCAGGCTGTGGAGCAACAGGGGCAACCGCAAGCGAAGCCAGGCCTCGGTTAGCTGCTGACGCTGAACGTCGTCCAGGTCCTTCTTTCCGTAGAAACTACGAACGTAGTGGTTGATAATCACCGAAACCGGCTCCCGATGGTTGGGCAACGCTTCGGCCAACCGCTGCCGGTATTGGAACGGGGTTTGGTAGGGTAAAGGCCCCACGGCAGCCAGAGACCCCAGCAGCGCCATGTTGCGGTAAGTGGTTTCGGGGTTTTCCGAAGGGACCATGTATCTGCGCCACAAGCCACGGCCCACCACTGATGCCAACGCGGTCACGGCGAGGGCGCCCAGGAGCCAGGGCACGAACTGGGAGTACTTGCCGCCAAATCCCAAGGCTCCAGGCAGGATGCCCCCATCATCAGAGGATAAAGATTCTTCATCGCATTCGTCGATTTCATCGTCGCAGGTCTCATCCAAGTCGCCCGACACTTTGGATATAGCCGCGGAACGCCGTGCGCTCGCTTCCGGTGGAACGGGCACCGGGAAAGCATTGCCTGGTGTAGCCTCAAAGGGTATCCAACCGTATCGGGGCATGTATACTTCCAGCCATCCATGGCTGTTACTGTCCAGAACCACGTAAATGTCCTCGTCAACAACCTTGTCTCCGGTGGTGTACCCGGTGACCAAGCGGGCTGGAATCCCCACCGAGCGCAACATAACGGTCATTGCCGAAGCGAAGTACTCGCTGTAGCCCCGGCGGAGGGTAAACAAGAAGTGGTCCACTCCATCGGCATCAAAGGGCGGCGGGTCCACTTGCAAGGTATATGGGAAGGTGGACAAGTACTGTTTTATGGCCAGGGCTTTGTCGTAGGGATTATCGGCGTCAGCGGTCAGCTGTTCCGCCAAATTCCGAACCCGGCGAGGCAGGTCATCGGGAAGCTGGGTGTACTTCTCCAGCGCCCAAACCGGGTAGTCGGTACCGGCATTCCTCAGCTCCCCAGACCTGGCCCGGGAAACCGATGATGTTATCTCGTAGGTGTCACGGGCCTTGATTTCTCGTCCCTCGCTGCGCACCGATAAAACATCGGCTTGGGGCGGTAGGACTTCGGCCAGCACGGCTTTTTGGACTATTCCCTGCTTGCGAGAGACCTCCACAAGGCGAAAGTTTTCGGGCAGCCTGGCCGCCAAAGCCCCTTCGCTGGCTATCGCTCCGCCCAACCGCAGGGCGTCTTGAAGGTCGGAGGCGGCCTGCGCCACCTTGGGCGGCAAATTCCTGGCTGCCGCAGGATCGGTGAAGTCCAACGTATAGGTCGGCGAATCGTAGGTTTCGATCATCGTATTCCGGTCGACCCCTACGACGTTGCCAGCGCCGAACAAAGTTCTTGATCTGTAAAGGGGCGTCACCGAATAACTGACCTCGAACCGGGCCAGGTCGGGCTTGGGGGAGATGAAACTGGGTTTCCACCCAACGGGTTTGAAGATAGTTTTGTCTGAGATCCAGCCCTTGGCCGTGTAAGTCCCATAGGAGCGGGCCTTCCAATACATGGGCACGGGTGACTCTACCCACAGAACCTGGGCGCGTCCGGGATTGATCGTGCCCTGGAAAGCCATCACGTCGCCCCACAAACGGTAGCCCAGGGCCTTTCTGGCGGGTAATCCCGCGAACAAGCGGTTGAAGTCGTCTTCCCAACTCATGAAGGGCGCCCGCATAAACTCGTAAACTTCGTTCGCTGGGCCGTACTTGGGGCCAACCGGGATTACCCAAAACGCTAGGATAATGACTGGAATCGCCAAGAAGAAGCTATCGGAAATCGAAAGGATTCCCAGGTGACCGTCAAAGGTGACGTTGCGGCGGCGCCACTCCGCCCTGCGCCTTACAGATTGCACCCGGGCTACCAACAGTACCGCCGTGAACAGGTACATGCCCAAATACACGCTGGCGTTGGGCGGCAGGTAAGTCAAGTTGGACATCAGCCCCGCACCGCCCAGCACGAATACCCCCCAGAAATTCCCCCACCGGAAAAAAGCCCAACCGGCCAGATACCCGGCCAGCCAGGTAGCGCACATAATGCCGAAGGCGAAGGGCACCGTGTCGATGCTGATGGTCCCCGTACGGGCGGCCTCTAGCCAAAGGTCAAGCCTGGCCCACAGTTCATCGGCGCTTGCCACGCCCACACCTTTGCCCTCGAAGGAAGTGAGCTGCCACACAATGGTAAGCAGGCCCAGAGCCACTCCCACAGGGAGCACCAGTACGCTCCATACCGGCACACGAGAGAGAAAGAGCCCCGCCGCCATTCCCAGGATTATCAGGAACTTGAGGTCCGGGGTTGGAACCCAGTTGGCCTGCTCCACCGACAGAACCACGACCAACAGGTTTAAGACCAAAAGACCCACGGCCAACCAACCGTCCGAGGGACGGAAGACGCGGATCACCCGTAGCAAAACGCCGACGAGAGCCTCTGGATGGGCCCGCTCCCTCAGAGTGACAGCTCCGGCCAGGCTGGTGGAGGTCACGGTGAAGCCCTCGAAGCCGAGGTTCGTTGAACCAGCGCCTCTAGCGGTTGGGGACCGCCCAAGGGGAATCGCAGAGCCTCGTTCAGGGACTGTCCCTGTCTCACGACGTAGGTGGGAATCTCGTTGGACATGAGGAACTCTGCAGTATATTGAATGCTGTCGGGGCCACCGAAGCTCTCGGGGTCCACCAGAACAACCCCCACGTTGACGCCTTGACGCTTCAACCGGCTGAGAGCTGGGACCCATTCAGAGCGGGCTGAAGGGGTAACCACGGTCAGGGTATTGAACCGGCTCAGGTTGGGCCGGAGGTCGTAAATAAACCGTTCCAAGGAGATAGCTCCAACTGCCCGCGCCTCGGCCAAGGCCTCCATCAGCCGGCCCAGGTGTTCCGGGCTGCTGTCGGGGCGATAAATGTGGTTCTGCGCGGCGTTGGCGCCCAACCCCACGGGCATCGAAAGCTCCACCATCCGACTGATCAGGGAAGCGGCGATGGTCACACTCAGCTCTTCGGTGTTGTTCGTTAGGTCGTCGCTGGGCACATGGGCGCCCCGGTGCATGTCCAGCACCACCCAGGCGTCGGCAGAAATGCCCAGGTCGAACTCTTTGACCATCAAAGTATTCATGCGGGCGGTGTAGGGCCAGTGGATACGCCGGAAGCTGTCCCCAGGGACGTAATTCCGCAGCGAAGAGACATCGGTGGTTATTTGGTCCACGTGGCGGGTCCTGGCGCTGTCGCTGGGCAGGTTGGCAAACCTGGGGTCCAGGTCCGGTAGGGGCACAGTGGCCGGAAGGACTATGAAGGGCTGCGGTTCCAGGAACCGGCGTCGCAGCCGGAAAAGGCCCATTGGGTCCTGACTGGTGATCTCAACCTGTCCCACGTGGTACACGCCGCGCCGGTACAGGTTGGTCTCGGTGCGCCATGTACGGCTCTGGTTCCGGACCAAGGCCACTCCCCGCCCCGCAGTGTAGCCCGGCAGGTCCGAATACTCCACAACCTCCAACCAGGACTTGGGCAAGCGGTTCTGGTTGATGATGCGTATCCGGCCTTCCATGTTCTCGCCGACTTGGCCCCTGGTGGATGTCCGGGTCAACTGGACCTCGATGCCCCGGAGATTGATCCAGGCCCAAGCCAGGCCCATCGCTATCAACAGCAAAAGACCGTAAAGAAACTTGAAGAAAAAGGGGAATCCGGTGCCGACGCTATAAAAAGCCACCACCAGCACCAAGATGATGATGCCCCAGGTTCTCTTGCTTAAACGCGGTCCCATCCTAACAGGCTATCCCAACCAAGTCCGGGGGCTAACGAGTCGCGCCCGGCACTGGAACAGTATTGAGGATGTCGGCGACGACATCCGTGCTCCGAACCCCGCGCATTCTCGCCGAAGGAGACAATATCATCCGGTGAGCCATGACGGGGGAGGCCAGCGTGTTTATGTCGTCTGGGATTACATAGTCCCGGTCCAGCACTAAAGCCATGGCTCTGGCAGCCCGGAAAAGGCCCAGGGAAGCCCGGGGAGAGGCCCCCAAGGCTACGTCCCGGTGTTCCCTCGTCGCTTCGGTCAAATTAACAATATACTCGCGGACCGTCTGGTCCACGTAAACCGATTTTGAGGCTTCCTGCAAACCCACGACATCTTCCGGTGTGGCCACGGGCTCCAGAGATTCTATGGGATGGGTTTGCTCCTGCTGCTCTATGATGGACAGCTCTTCGGCAAAGTCCGGGTAACCTAGACCGATGCGCATCAAGAATCGGTCCAATTGAGCTTCCGGCAGCGGGAACGTGCCTTCATACTCGATGGGGTTTTGCGTCGCGATAACAATGAAAGGATGGTGCAAATGGTGAGTCACCCCGTCCACTGTCACCTGAAGCTCCTCCATGGCCTCCAACAAGGCCGATTGGGTCTTCGGCGTGGCTCGGTTGATCTCGTCCGCCAAGACCACCTCTGCGATTATCGGACCTGGGCGGAACTGAAATTCGCCGGTCGCCTGATTGTAGACGGATATGCCGGATACGTCGCTGGGCAGAAGATCGGGTGTGAACTGGATTCGCTTGAAGGAACAGCCAATGGACGTCGACAAACTTTTGGCCAGCATCGTCTTGCCCACGCCCGGAACATCTTCCAGCAGCACATGCCCGCGCGCGATCAGGGTCGCCAACGCCTGTTCGATTACGGTTGTTTTCCCCACGATCACTTTGGATACGTTCTCGATGATCCGGCGCGCGATCATGGTGGAGGATACGGTTTCTTGCAAGGATGACCCCCTGGTTGGTAATAGCCAGAATTTCTACGAATCCATAGGAGTGTATCACAGGGATTCATTAGAGGGCATCTATCGGAACTGTGACTGGAATCCCCGGCCACAAACCGCCCCAATACGAATCGAGATGATGATACGCTTATACCTAATTTGCAGGCGATGGTCCATATTATCACTAGGTCAAGGCAGCTGGGAATCACCGCTCCGGAAAACCCGGCGGGAAAGCCGGGGCTGTGCATCCATCAAATCCGCGAAATCCGCACGAACGTAATATTAAATGACGAACTGTTACCGGCCTCGCTTAGCCAGCGATAGCCAACGATGCCTGGTGGCCCATCCTGGGTCGGGTGCAGCTAGCCGGATTCCGCCAGATTTCGATGGCCGGGACTTGACCGCGGTTGCCAACCTCACTCCGAGGGAAAGACAATTAGGTTTACCTCGTCCACGAAAGGCATCTAGTACCATTACAATTTGAAAACGACCAATGTCATTCCGACCGCAGGGAGGAATCTGGGGATGGGTGGAACGGCCCCACCCCAGATTCCTCGGCGCTTCGGTCCTCGGAATGACAACTGCTTAAATGTGACCGACTGTCATAATCATCTGGAAACAGTACTAGCGCAATGATGTGCTGGAGTGACGCTGTCCCAATTAGTCCAGCGGCTCGTCCTAACCAGCTAGTTCTGCGCCTGCGTCGCAGCATAATCTCTCCGGGCGGGTTGGATCCCCCACATATACGTCTCGAGCGGCGACGCCGGCAAAAGCGCTTTCCTCGGGCACCCGGTGTTTGATGCTCCAAAATTATGCAAGACTCCCGTTCAAAACGGGTAGGGAGATAAAATGAGGATGTCCTGGGCAAATTTGACCGCCCCTGCCCTGATCGCCGTCCTGGGGTTGATTCTCTTGGGCTGCGGTGGCGCGGCGGTCAGTCCCACCCCGATCGCGATCGGGGCGCCAGGGGCCGCTCCTCAGCAGTCGGCCGCGACGGTGGAGGAGCCCGCCAAGGCCGCCGGTGGTGGTGCTGCCCACCCAAGAGGGACGTCCTTCCAGGGAGGAACTGGCTGCCCTGATACTTTCCGCCACCGAGGCCAAGGACCAACCAGCCGAGACAGCGGCGGATTCTACCGCTGAACAAGGCGAAGCGACGACTGCGCCGGCAAGCGCTCAAGGTACGGGGTCAAAGCCGCCGGTCTTGGGTCCGGCAGGGGCCGGCGCCACACCAGGCGATGCACCCGCCGGGGCCCAGGTTGAAACTCCGGCTCCAGAAGTTGCGGAGAGTCCAACGGCGACGGCGGTTGCTCCGAAAGCCACCGCCGAGCCAGCCCGGCGCGTTGGAGGGAGAGTCGGCGATCAAGCAGCTGAAATCGCGGGCATAGTAGCCTGGATCAACAGTGAACCCCTGACCATCAAGGAGTTGGCCGGGAAGGTCGTGTTGGTGGATTTCTGGACCTACACCTGTATCAACTGCATCCGCACCTTCCCTTTCCTCAAGCTCTGGCACTCCCGGTACGAGGACGACGGCCTGGTTATCCTTGGCGTGCACGCTCCTGAGTTTGATTTTGAAAGGGATTTGGACAACGTGGTGCAGGCCACCCAGGACAATAGCATTGCCTGGCCGGTGGCCCTGGACAACAATTATGTCACGTGGAGGAACTATTCCAACCGGTTTTGGCCCGCCAAATACCTGATCGACAAAGACGGTATCGTGCGCTACACCCACTTCGGAGAGGGCCAGTACGCGGAAACCGAGCGGAAGATCCGAGAGTTGCTGGAGGAGACTGGGGTCGACCTGTCCGGTGATGGTTTGGGTATGCCGCAAGACCAGGTCATAGACCCGGGGTATCGCTCCACCCGGAACGCGGAAATTACCCGGGAACTGTATGCGGGCTACACCCGCGGCCGCAGCGCCGCTTTATCCAGCCGCGGCGGCTACGTTGTCCAAAGGGAGTACTACATAAATCCGGATGTGGCGGCCGAGTATAAGGTGCCCGACGAACTGGTTCCCCACGCGATATACTTCAACGGTTCCTGGGTGTCCGGACCCGAGAGGACGAGACACGCCAAGGAATCAAAGAATTACGAGGAATACCTGACCATTGTTTACTCGGCCCGAAGCGTCAACGCGGTGTTGACATCCGAAACCGGAAAGCCCTACAAGGTCAGGATCACAGTGGACGGAGAGTTTCTGACCGAGGAAAACAAGGGAGCAGACGTTACCATCGGCCCCGGCGGCGAGAGCTTCGTCTTGGTCGACAAACCCAGATTGTTCAACATCGTGGAAAACCCTTCCTACGTGCGGCGGGCGAGGCTGCAAATGAGCTCCAATTCCGCAGACTTCGGCCTGTTCGCCTTTACTTTCGGGGTTTACCAAAAGAGTAGCTGATGTCCGGAACCTTTCGATTCCCGGCCCTTCGTCTGGCTCCGGCCCTCTTGGTCGTCGCTCTGGCGCTGGTGGCCGCCTGCACCGCCCCCAACGCGATCGTCCCCAAAACCGGTGGGAATGTCGGAGATCAGGCCCCCGAGTTCCAGGGTATCGCCAACTGGATCAACTCGGAACGCCTTACCATGGAAGAACTCCGTGGGAAGGTGGTGCTTATCGATTTCTGGACGTACACTTGTGTCAACTGCATCCGCACCATGCCCTACCTCAAGCGATGGCACGACCTATACGCTGACAAAGGCCTGGTCATAGTCGGAGTGCACTCCCCAGAGTTTGAGTTTGAAAAGCTTACGCCCAACGTGGTGGACAGCGCCAAAACCTTTGGGCTCGCCTACCCCATCGCCCAAGACAACGACTTTGCAACCTGGAAAGCCTACTCCAACCGGGCTTGGCCGGCGAAATACCTGGTGGACAAGGACGGGGTCGTTCGCTACAAGCATTTCGGAGAGGGTTCCTACCGTGAGACAGAGAACAAAATCTGGGAGCTGCTGATTGCCGCCGGAGCCGATGTCACGGATATCCTGGTGAGCACAGTCCCCGACCCGAAATTCCTGCCCGAAGCTCGCAGCCGGGATCGGGCCCTCCGCCTGACCCGCGAGCTGTATGGAGGATACGAGAGGAACAATACCCGGTCCGGGTTATACATCGCGCATGGGGATTACTACGCTGGAGCCGAGCGCGTTTTGGAATACACGGACCCGGGCGACCATCAGAACCACAGTCTCTACCTGCAAGGAACCTGGTTTAACGGGTATGAGGAGCTACGGCACGCGCGGAAAACGGAGAGTTTCGAAGACTACATCGCCCTGCGGTTCTCCGCCACCAGCGTGAACGCGGTTGTCAATCCAGGCGAAGGCCAGCCGTTCGAGGTCCAGGTAACCATCGATGGGCGTCCGTTGCGGCCGGATGAAGCAGGGCCGGACATATCCTTCGAACAAGGCCGCAGTGTATTCAAGGTGGATGAAGGGCGCATGTACGAGGTGGTAGCCCTGCCCGCCTACGGCAGCCACGAGCTGCGGTTAAGCTCCAACTCCGATGATTTTGCTCTATTCGCATTTACCTTCGGCGCGTATGAAGAAGGACCATAGACGCTATGTCCGATAAAGCAACGTCCCAGCAGATCCTTAGCTCGCCCCGCAAATTCCTCTTTGCCGTGCTGGCACTGGCTCTGTCGCTATCGTTAGCCTGTAGCAGCACGGCCACCACCACTCCCGCTGAGCCGCCGGCGGTTGTCCCCAAGGCATCGAATGCCGGCGAGTTGACGCCCATCCTGGCCACCACAGTCCTGAACGTGGGCGTCCAGCGTGTGGCTTTCCTACTCACCAGCCCCAAGGCGCTGATCAAGGTACCGGAGGTGACGGTGTCTTCGGTGTTTTTGGGCGAAGGACCGGCGGCCGAGGAAACGAGGCAGGCCGGTTTCCACCTTTGGCCATACGGAGTCCGGGGATCATATGTGACCGAGTTCACCTTCGATCGCCCCGGCCGCTGGCGGTTGGACATAAAGGTTGACCACCCGGAAGCCCAAGGAAGAGCCCAGATCGAAGTGGATGTGACCGAATCCGGAGGAGTGCCCCAGATCGGTTCAATTCCTCCGTTGAGCAACAACAAAACCCTGGGGGTCGTGGGCGAGTTGCCCAAGTTGACCACCGACTACTCTCCCGACCCGGATTTGTACCAGATAACCATAGCCGACGCGGTGGCCACGTCCCAACCCACCGTGATCGTGTTTGCCTCGCCCGCTTTCTGCACCAGCCCCACCTGCGGTCCCCAGACAGACACCCTATCCCAGCTGAAAGAGGCACACGTGGGGGAGGCCAACTTCATTCACGTGGAGATCTACGATAACCCCGACGAAATTCAGGGAGACCTGAGCCGGGGCACTCTGTCCCAGCCGGTGCAGGACTGGGGAATCAGCGCCATTCCGGGGTGGTTCAACGAGTCGTGGACCTTCGTCTTGGACCGTGAGGGTAGAGTCACCCAGCGTTTCGAAGGTTACGCCACGCTGGACGAGTTGGAAGAGGCGCTACAAGAGGTGCTGGCCCCGGCATAGGCTCGCGATTCATTATCCTCCTGCCCCGGCTTCCGTTCCTCCATAGCCGTTTCCGGCCCCGTTTCAGCCCCATTTCTTTCCTTTGCAGGAGCCGTTGTGCTGGTGCGTTTCAGGCTTGTCGAGTTCTTTCATGTGGGTTAGGATAGCCAAATAGGAAAGCCCCAGCACCAGAGGATTCCCGGCCTTGGCATCCACACAACAGTTCGCGCCTTCCGAATCCGAATTAACCCTGGAAGTAAACGGCCAACCGCAGCGGCTCAAGGTGCACTTCAAGCGCGGCACCGATAAGCCCAAGCATTCATTGCCAAAGGCACATCCCAATCTTGTAAGCGAATGATTGATAGGAGAACTAGACAATGACTACTCAACCGGCCCTTTCCCCGGCGGCGGCCCAGATGTCCGAGGCGTGCGCCAACTTCCTGAACAGCCTGAGCCAGGAGCAACGGACCAAGGCCACCTATCAGTACATGGACGGTGAGCGCATCTTCTGGTACTACCCGCCGCTGAACCGCCACGGGCTACCCCTTCGGGATATGGACCCCAAGCAGCGCGAGTTGGCCCACGCTCTGATGGCCACCGGCTTGACCGACCAGTCCTACCGGCAGGCCAAGCTGATCATCGAACACGAAAACGTCCTGGGGCCCCTGGAAAAAGAGCAGGGTATGGTGACCTTCGTCCGCGACCCCGAGCTCTACTACTTCACCGTGTTTGGCGAGCCCGGTGGACAGGACCCCTGGGGATGGCGGGTGGAGGGCCACCACGTTTGTCTCAATTACAGCATCTGGGGCGACAAAGTCATCTCCATGACGCCCTTTTTCTTCGGGTCCAACCCGGCCGAGGTCAGAAAGGGCGACAAGACGGGCCTCCGAATTTTGGGCGCCCGAGAGGACCTGGCCTTCGAGCTGATGGAAAGCCTGGACGCGGGACAGAGAGCCAAGGCGACGATCTATGACGAAGCGCCGCTGGACATCCTCACCTACAACAGCTCCAAGGTCTCTTTACCCCGGGAGGAAGGCCTTCCGGGCTCCAGAATGTCCGGTACCCAAAAGGAGATGATGCTGTCCCTGATCGCCGAGTACGTCAACCAGGTACGCAGCGATCTGGCCCAGGAGAAGTTGGGTGCGCTGCGGGAGCAAGGGGTCGATAACATTCACCTGGCCTGGGCAGGCCCGGTGGACAAGAACCAGGCCCATTACTACCGGCTCCACGGCGGGAATTTCGTGGTGGAGTTCGACAACCGGCAAGACGGCGCCAATCACATCCACTCCGTCTGGCGGGATATAGAGAACGACTTCGCCTCGGACGTGCTGCGGGAACACTTGATCCTCTACCACGTCCTCTAGCTGCTTGGTGGCTTTGAACCAATGACGCTATCAGCAGTTGGCAAAAGCGTCACCAGAAGGGACCTGCGGGACAAGCTCACCGGTCAGGCCCAGTACTCCGCAGACCTGAAGCTGCCGGGGATGCTGCATGGCATGGTCTGAGCAGCTCCCACCCCCACGCCGACATCCTGAATATCGATACGTCTCAGGCAGCAGGGTTGCCGGAAGTCCACGCAATCGTCACTCCCTGTGACGCCCCGACAGACGGGTGGCGCCGGACATGCTCTGGCGGTTCCCGATGCCCACCCCCTGGCGGACAACGGCTGCAAAGTCATCCTGGCCGCCAACCTTGTGAAGCAGGCTGTCCTACAACTACTTTCTCTTTAAACTTAGGGGTCTCAAACTACGGGTCTCCCTCGGCTACCCCATCTCCTCGGATACCCTCCTCAACCTCGTCCCACAGTGCCCTCGAACCTAGACGCCATCCCAGTACTTTAAGAGCGTGTGTGACATGTCATTCTGAGTGAAGCGAAGAATCTGGGGTGGCGGGGAGTGACCCCTCCCCAGATGCTTCGTCGCTGCGCTCCTCAGCATGACATTAGAGACGTGCCTGCCTTTTTCGCACACTCTTTAAGACAAAGTGGAGGCTTTGCGTAGTTCCAATTTTGGTAGAAATTTAAAAAAAGACCGAAACTGGTTGTTTTATCAAAGCTAAGGCTTTGGAGAAGTTGCTTAGAATAATATGATAAATCAGGCTCCTGGGTAACCGGCGCGGACCAAACACCGCACTTCTCGGTTTCGGGACGCCTCCATCAGGATCGGGGCTCACCCCAAACTGGGCGGACTACCGGTCAATGATAGGCAAGGAGAGGACAATGAAGCTCGTCGTCGTAGGCGCCGGACAAGGTGGATCGAATATAGCGGACGAGTTTGTCGCGCTGGGGAAGTGGGTTTGGAAAAACCGGCATATCCGCATCTTCACCGGTGAAGAGGGTGATCCCGTGTCACAGGGCGTATTCGCGGTCAACCTGGGCGCGGGAGATCTGTACGGCCTGAATCACATACCCCAAACCGAAGACCACACCATCCTATTGGGTACCACCGACGAGTTCCGTGGCCGCGGCGCGGGCAAGGTGAACGCCGATGGAGCGGAACAGGCGCGCCGGGGCGCGAGCAAGATCCTTTCCACCATTCGAGACCATGGGAACGTGGCCAAAGCAGACGCCATACTGGTAATAGCCACCACCGCCGGCGGCACGGGCTCCGGATCCGTTGGCGTCATCGTTGACTTGCTCAAGGAATCCTTCCAAAAGCCGGTTTACGCCATGCTGGTCCTGCCCTTCGAGAACCAGTACAACGACCCTGACAGCATGGTAAATACAGCGACGTGCCTCAAGAGGGTTATGGAAAACTCCCAGGCTGATGCCGTGTTTCTCGTGGACAATCAGAAGTTTGTCCGGGGCAACCAGACCATGGGAGCCAACTACGCCAAGATCAACCGGCAGATCGCCGACTCCTTCATGGATATCCTGTGCGTAGGCGAGGAGACGGAACGCCGCTACATCGGCGAGGTGCTGGACGCCAACGACCTCATTCGAATCCTGCACGGCCCGACGGCCATAGGCATCAGCAACGCACCGATCCCCAAGAAGTCCACCTCTTTCATGGGACGGCTTCTGGGCGATGGAGGCAAGAGCAAGCACTTCTCCGAGTCCAAGACCCAGATTGAGCGGGCCCATAACGTGTTGCATCAAGCCTTGGCCGAGCTTTCCATCGACTGCGAGCTCCGGGAAAACGGCCACATCATTTACGACGCCCAGCACGTTCTGGGCCTTTTCAGCGGCCCTGAACACGAGGCCACCGAGGAAATCGTCGAGATGATGGACAACACCCTGGCCGAGCGGGTACCCGGCGCCGGACGGCGCAAGGGCACCTACCCAGGCAGGACCTCGGATACCATCAGCTTCACGGTGATCATCTCCAACCTCGGCAGAGGCGCCGCCATGAACCGTGTTGAAACCTTCTACAACGACGCCCTCAAGATGATGAACCAAGTTCAGCACAGTCGCAAGGGCAGGGCAAGACGGTGGGAAGCTGCCTCCAAAACCGCAGCCGGGCTACCAGATCTTTAATCCGCTGGCTGATCTATCAGCCTGCGCTTAGACTCGACCGGGGAAACCACTCGAGGAGCCAATCATGAGGAATAGCAGAACACCGGAATCGCGCTATGGCAACAACCGAATGGCATTATTCTTTGCATTTATCGCAATGGTGCTCATTGCCGCCATTGCCGTGACCTACTTTACCCAGGGGTTTGGCACCTTGTCGGCGAAGACCGCTCCGGTAGAAGAAGTGGCGGTGGAAGCCGCCGCACCGCCAGCAGTACCGGATGCCGTTTTGGCCGTTCCGGTGGAACCCGCGGCGGTTCCGGAGGTCGCCGTGGCCGCGCCGCCACCAACGGCTACTCCCAACCCGACGCCTACTCCCAAGCCTACATCCACTCCGAAACCGGCTCCTCCCGCGACGCCCGTCGCCGAGACGGCAACCGTGGAGACTCCTGTGACCGAACCGCCGGTCCAACCCGCCGTAGAGTTTGGGCCCGAGGTTATCCTGCGTCTTCTGCCCGACGTGGACTTCGGTGAGGTCCTGGGAGAAGGTTTCATGGAGTTGAAACTGCCGGCCGGTGATTTGGTGGATACCTGGTATACATTCCAGGTAGATACCAGGAGCCTGGACATCACGGTATTTTTTGCTCTGTACGACGAGCCCAGGCAAGCTATCTCAACCACGGTTAAGGTGGAAAACTACACTCAAGGCAACCCGCTGCAAAGCGCTGAGGTCGCTCTCTATTATCCGGAAGGGTCCCAGAGGGTCCTGACCTTCGACCGCGCCGAGGGCACCATAAAGGTCACCCAGGATTACAGATTGCCCTACGGTCCCAGCATCTTCTCCACGGACCTGCGGCGGTCTCTGGTCTACTACGGGATGCAGCTCCAAGACAGCTCGGGTGACACATCAGTGGAACTGCACCTGGACATCAGCGGCCTATCGGCAAGCGAAGGGATGGTTTTCACGCGTTCCGCACGCAAGGAAGTGGAGAACGTCCTCGACGAAATCAGGCTGCTGGTGGACCGGATCGAGGACATTCGTTCAGGGCAATAAGTAGCTAAACACCGAACCGAATCCGGGCTTGGGGGCGATTCCTAACTTGCATAGGGTCGCCCACCCCGATGCAATCGGGGTCACCTGATTGGCGGTAAACACCGGCTTTTTCAGATCGGTCTCCAACTCTTCGATGACGTCGATGGTCCGCCAGTTGGTCCCGCTGAGAAACACCGCATCTGCCTCCGGTGTATCCACTTTGCGGGATTCGCGGTAAGCCACCGAAGGCTCCAAATCGCCAATCGACAATCCCGTAGACATGGCCAGTGACCGGCCTCAAAATAGTGAGCCACCGGTCACTACCTCTTCGAGGAAGTCCTTTTCCGCCAAGGTCATCGGCTCCGGGTAAGGCGCCAACAAAGCCAGCCGCGTTGTCCCACTGGCCCGCAGCGCCGCTACCACGGCCGACGCCGTGGTGACCGCGGGGCACCCTACGGCGTGCTCCAACATGGACACCAACTCCCTCTCGTAGGCCGGGCCACCCAACATACTACCCGAGGTGTGGGCGAAGACCACCGCGTCCAGTTTCAACTCCACCAGCGACTCGGCCGCCCTGGGCAGGTCCTGGTTGGTCTGCAATACCACATCGGCGCCCAACTGTTGCGGTGTCCCTTGGGGCCGGCCCAACCTGGCCACGTGTAACGAGACACCTTCAGGCGCCGTCCTGGGGAACTCGCCTTCCACCACCGTGTTGGGAGGCGATACGATGACGCCGATCCTGGCCCGCCAACCGTACATTGTGGGTCCCTCCGTCTTGGGATTCTGTTTGACGCCTGCGGACGCTCGATTTTATGCCGCTAACCAGTCGTCCAACGGTTAAAACCAGTGAAACCCTGGCTCAAGCCCCGGAAGGATACAACGAAACTTGTATGTTGCCAAACCCTCTGCTAAAATCGTGCCCACCTAGGCAGGCATTATGCGTAACGGGCCCATCGGATAATGGAACCGATGGGAATAAGGCCCATAAGTAGGAGGGAAAGGTATGCCGTCATTTTGGGAAAATCTAAGGTTTTCAGGTGGGAACGTCGATCAACCGGGACAGTCTTATGACGAGAACGAGGGTTCCGAAAACCAAGATATGGTTTTATACGTCAGCCATCCCCCACCTTCCGCAGGAAGCAACTTCCCGGCAATAATTGTGGTCCAGGAAGCTTGGGGGGTCACCCGGCACATAGAAAAGGTCTGCGACCGCATTGCCCAAGAGGGTTACGTGGCCATAGCTCCGGCTTTGTTCCACCGGGAGCATCCCAACCCCAAGCTGGGTTATGGAGATGCAGACGCACCCGCCCGGAACCGCTACATGGGGGCCTTGAAGGACGATGAGATCGTCGATGACATCAACCAAGTAATCAAGTGGACACAGTCCAGGGAGTTCTTTCGGACCAACAACCTGAAAGTTGGGATCGTCGGCTTTTGTGTCGGCGGCCGCATCACCTACCTAGCCGCCACCAGTTGCCAGGGTTTGGCCGCCGCCTCCATGTACT
The DNA here is from genome assembly GCA_022568195.1 of Chloroflexota bacterium. Classification (GTDB taxonomy): domain Bacteria; phylum Chloroflexota; class Dehalococcoidia; order Lucifugimonadales; family UBA3495; genus JADFFS01. The sequence continues at coordinate 34,383 of JADFFS010000007.1, forward strand.
ATCCGGGCCGGTCGCTGCTCGCCTTCGGCGACGGTCCCCCCCTGATTGACCTCACCAGCCAGATCAAAATCCCCGTGATGGGCAACTTCGGAGCGGATGACGCCAACCCCACTCCCGAAGACGTGGCCCAGATCGAGGCCAAGTTCAAAGAGGCCGGGGTAACCTACGACTTCAAGACGTATCCCGGCGCCGGCCACGGTTTCAACTGCGACGAGCGGGAAAGCTACAACGAGGCCGCGGCAACCGACGCCTTGGCCCGGACCCTGGGCTGGTTCGAGAAATACATCAAGAACTAGCAGCCCACGGCCCCAGGAATGCAAAAGCCCGGACGCGAGGACCAGCCTGCGTCCGGGCTGTTTTTTTGCGGTGATATCCGGCGGAGTCAGGCGGAAAAAGAGTCCCGCATCCGAAAAAGGGTCAGCTCGGGCTCGATGGGCGCCACCGGCAGGTACTCGGCTTCCTGAATCTTTGCCACGATGAACCAGGGACCCTCGGTTTGGAGGGCGTTCTGAAACACCGCCTCCAACTCTTCCAAGTCCGACACCGTGGAGGTCTGGCGTATTCCACAGCTTTGGGCCACTTCGGCCAGGTCGGTGCCCTTGGCGGTGTGGCTGGGCTGGTGGCCTGTCTGACCCCATTCCTCGTTGTCCCAAACCACCACTATCAGGTTCTTGGGCTGCTCTCTCCCAATGGTGGCGATGGCGCCCATGTTCATCAACAGTGAGCCGTCGCCGTCCAACGAAATGACCTGCTCTTGGGTGGACAAGGCCATACCCAGGGCAATGGAGGAGCAGAGGCCCATACTTCCGTAGGTGTAGAAGTTGCGGTCCCGGTGTCCGGCGTGCCACAGGTCGTCGGTGGTCGGCCCCAGGTTGGCCACAATGGGCCTGTCGCCCGCGTGGCGCAAAATAACCTTGGTGGCCTCGAACCTAAGCAAGCTTGCCCCCGTGGAGCAATTGGGTCAAGCAAATTGCTACCGGTTGCCGCCCCGCGTGGCAAAGCTTGAGCGCCCCGTCCAAAACCCTATCCATTTTGTATTCATCATCCAGCGTGAAGTGGACCAGGCCCAACAGGTCCAGAATCGGCCTGGTGGTCCGGCCCATGGCTATCTGGGCGATGTTGAACTCCCCGGGACCGCCCCGCAGGTTTATGAACAGCGGTATGGGCGTTCGGCAGGGCAAGCATAGGCTGGCCAGGGCGTTGACTGAGTTGCCAAAGCCGCTGGACTGCATGAACACGGCCGAGTTGCGGCCAACAGCGTAAGCACCCACGGCAATACCAATGGCCTCCTCTTCCCTGGTCGCGGACACCAGGTGGAAAAAGGGATCTTCGTCTATTAGACGGGTTACTTCATGAATGGAAATATCGGGAACATATGCGATCAACGATGTGTCCCAGTCTTTTAGGCCCTGCACTATGGTTTCAGCCCAATTCATGACCCGGCCTCGCCATGGTTTCAGCATTGAGGATAGCAGCCTGCCCGGAGCCGGATGCAACCATAGCAGCGGCGCTGATTGTTGTCAAAGACAGGTATAATCAGACCAACGCCACCAGGAGGTACACCAAGTGATTATCGATCCGGCCAACTTCGAAGGTTTCAACCGCGTGCTCACCGGCGTGGTGGTCCCACGGCCCATCGCATTCGTATCCAGCGTCTCGGCTAGCGGGTTGATCAACCTGGCGCCCTACTCCTTTTTCAATGCCGTTGCCTACAATCCTCCAACAATAGTCTTCTCATCCAGCAGGCACGCTGGTGATAAGGTCAAGGACACTTTGGCCAACATCGAAGAAACGGGCGAGTTCGTAGTCAACATGGTGGTGGACGAAATCGCCGAGGCTATGAACCGCACGGCCGCGGAATACCCGGCGGAAGTTGATGAGTTCGAGATCGCCGGCTTGACTGCGGTACACTCCCTGCTAGTGCAGCCTCCCAGGGTGGCCGAGTCCCCCGTAAACATGGAGTGCCGTTTGAAGCAGATCGTCCCCATCGGTGAGGGCATCCACCAGCATGGACTGGTCATCGGCGAAATAGTGCTGATGCACGTTCGAGACGACATCATAGACGGGCACAGGATAAACCATGACCGGCTCCACCCCACAGGACGGTTGGCGGGCAACATGTACTGCCATACGGCGGACACTTTCCAGATGGTGCGGCCGGCCTACCAGCCTGACACCGAAAGGGTCGGATAGGCTGGCTCGCCGGATAATCTTTCAAGCAGCGATTAACCAGCCTCCTGCTATAATTAGGCGGCTCCGATAGGCTTAGCGCGACCCAAGGAAGAAGCGGAAGCATGGCAAAAAAGCTGTCGATTATTAGTGGCTGTTTGAGCACGCTAAAGTGCCCATGAGCCGCTTCCCATCCGAAGCCTCGGTAATCGGATACGAAGACGGCTTTGTCCGGGATGGCGGCTTGGTATGCCCGTGCCTCAACCCCGATGATGTCCTGGTGGTGATGGCCGGTGGACCGGAACCCTATCATGCCGTATATTGCGGCAGCTTTGGGGAAACCTGGGCCGTCAGCAAACCGGTAGAGATGCTAATGGTGAACAAACCGGGAAGAGACCGGATGGTACTTTATGCTCAGACGCCTGCTTCGCGAGCCTGAGCCACCAGCCTGCATAGAGCTATGATACGGTGTTCCAATTGCGGTGAGACCAATCCCGAGCCGGGCAACTTTTGCGGAAACTGCGGGCATGAACTGGCTGTTCTTTCGGCGCCCCAGCCCCAGGACTTCGGGGCGCCATCCTCTTGCCTGAACTGTGGAGCTCAATTGACCCCGGACGATCTCAGGTGTGGAAGCTGCGGACGGCTGGTTCACTCTCCGGGTGCGCCGGTCGAAGAGTTGGCAGATTCCGGCGCCAGGTCCCGGCCGGCGGGTGAGGCTCTGCCCCTACGATCTTTCAGTGACCTGCTGGCCGAGTCTGCCCGGTTGCTCCGCGACAGTCCGTGGATGTTCCTGGGGATCGGTCTAATTCCCCAGCTTCCGGGAGTCATCGGCCTGGCCCTTACTCTGCCTATCTGGCTGGAAGTTCTAATCCTCATAGGGGGGCTCATCTTGACGGCCCTGGCCGTGGGCGCCGTGATCCATGCTGTCGCTTGTGGGTGCCTTGGCCTGCCAGCTTCGGTGACTATCTCATTTACCAAGGCCAAACAAAGATCTGTTTACCTGGTTGTGAGTTTCTTTGCCCTGCTGTTGCTACTTTTAGTGTCTTTCGTCCTGATCTTCATCATCATCGGCATTCCAGTATTTTTCCTGCTTATGGTCCTGCTGTGGTTTTACCCACAGGGCATAATGGTGGAAAATCTCAGCCCCGTGGACGCCTTTCGGCAGAGCACTTATTTGGTTCGGGGCAACTGGTGGCGGGTGTTCGGGACGGGTGTCGCCTTCTGGGCTCCAGTGATGATATCCATGGGGATAGTTTATGGATTGGCAGACGATCCGGCTGGGAACCCGGTGGCGGGCCTGGCCTTCGCGGTTATCGGCGCCGTAGCCATTCCCTGGCTGATGATTGGCAGCACTTTGCTCTATTTTGATTTGCGGGCGCGGCAAGGCGATTTCAACCTGGAAGTACTGAACGCGGAAATGACCGCTGCCCAGGACGGCCGGGGCCGATCTGATTTCAGCCAACCTTCTTGAACAACAAAAAACCCCGATGCGGTCTTAGCATCGGGGTTGACCGGCCGTGTCTAGCAAGGGATTCGGATTTAGGGAGCGCTCTCTTCCCGGTCGTCCAATCTCGGGGTTTCCTCCGTGGGTGTGTCGTCTGTCGTCGTGGGATGCTCCGGCGAGTGGATTCCGTGGAAGCTGTCCAGCGCCTCGTCTAACCGATCATGGAAGGTTTCGGTATCCCGCATGGACAGCATTACCCGGCGACCGGAGACTAAGCGGATGCGTAGGCGGTCACCGATTGGCAGGCTCAACCTTTCGACGTGAGACAATTGGGAAAAGGGAATCATCCGGACCCGGGGACGCCCGTACACAATCACCAGGGCATCGGTGTAAATCAGGTATTGCTTGGGGGTGGTGAACCAAGTGTAGGCCAACACCCCCAGACCGATTACAATCAACTGGGGGGCTGGACCCGAGAGAAAGCCAACCACCACCACGCCGAGGGCCAGGTACAACGTCAAGTTGAGTGAACCACGGTGGTTGTCCGAATGCATCGGTTCGGTTGATGGTCGTTCCGTTGGTCGTTCCACGAAAACCATTCTATCACACAGGGTTGTTCCCGATACAGCCCAGCAGCGGTGGCTTTAACCGATTCTTGAACCTGACCCAACCCGGACAAGGCGGCTGGACACCTGGCGGGCCCACGGCCTATCGTCCCGGCCGAATCGGCCCGGTAAGGTAGAAATCGCGAACATCACCAGTCAGTTAACGCCAGACAGACCCACGCCGGTCTCTTGCAGCAAGGTCCGGATTAGGTTCTCGGTCTCCTCGTAGGCGCCTTCGCCAAAGTGCCGGTAGCGAATTACTCCGTCCTTGTCCACCAGATATTCCGCTGGCCAGTAGCGGTTGTCATAGGACCACCATGTGGCGAAGTCGTTGTCTTGGGCCACCGGATATTCCAGTCCGAACTTCACGGTGGCTTCCACCACGTTGGCCGTGGGCTTTTCGAACTCGAACTCCGGCGAATGAACACCAACAATTACCAGCCCTTGGTCAGCGTACTTCGCATGCCAGTCTTTGAGGTAGGGCATGGTGTTGATGCAGTTGACACAGGTGTAGGTCCAGAAATCGATCAGGACCACCTTCCCGCGCAGCTCCTGCATCGTCAGGGGTTCGGAGTTGATCCATTCAAGTATGCCGGTGAACTCCGGGGCCCGGTCACCCACCATGCCTCCGGTCTTCAACGGCGAGCGAGACATGGAGTCTTCCACTTTGGCTGCGGCCTGGGCGTCAACGCCGCTGGGTTGTCCGCCAGCCAACGCATCTTTCAATGGTTCAGCTACTGTTTCAACGGCGCTCCCTTCAGTCTCTGCCGCGGGGGCCTGAACCTCCAGCGAAGGAGCCGTCGACGATGCGCCGGTAACTGGGAGAGCGGCTATGACCCCCTTGGCCGGCGCTGCTTCGGGCGCAGTGGTGTTCGTGCCCGACTGGGGCGCCCCACAAGCGGCCAAAACCCAAAGGGCGATGACGGCGCCGAGAATGAAGAATTCATGCTTGCAGGACATACAGAGTGCTCCTTCGGCAACGTGCATTATACTCGGCGATAAACGCGGTTGTCATGGGTATATTACGAATAAACAGCAAACTGGGATGTCCGGCAAGGCCGATTGACTAACCCACTTGATTTGTTCGAAACGGCCCAGTATATATACTGTTGGAATCCGCGAACGGGCGCCGGCGGTCAGTCACCGAGGAACCAGACTGCCAGTCCAGGTTGAAGCAAGGGTAATCCGGCAAGGGACTGCACTTATGGAAGACTATCAACAGCGAATGATAATAACCCTGAGGACCGTGGAACACCGGCAACGCGAGATCGGCGCCTTGCTGGACACGGTTATTGTGAAGGCCAACCGGGCAGGCCGCTCTGCCGCGTTTTCGAAGGTCATAACTATTGTTATCGGCGCGTTCATTGCCACCAGCGGAGCAGCCCAGATCCTATTCGGCGGGGAGACCGTAGTGGTGTTGGTCAGCTACACTTTGCTTGGTGTGGCCATAGCGGCGGTGGTGGCGCTGTCCACGGCGTTCCGGTTCGACGATAGAGCCAGCGGGCTCAACCGGCTCAGCGTTGACTGCCGGGCGGCAATGCTGGACCTGCACTACAGATACCAGCGAACCGTTCAACGGGCAGCCGCACAGCAACGGGCCGACGCCGCCCTGGATATGGTCGTGGAGTGGGACACGCAATTGATGCAGTTGAGACAACGAGCCGCCGAATTGGGCCTCATAATCAAGACAGAGTTCCAACCGGTCTCCAGCGAGGAGGAGATAGGCGCCGTAGAGGCGGGACAGACGCCGGCTACAAACTAAACCAGGACCCTGGCCATCTTGGCGCCAGGAGCCCTGGCAATTACTGAGGTAAGCCCGCTACCGCTTCTTCCAGGGTGATCACAGGGTAGGTCGTTGCAGTGTTCCACACGGCCAGACCCAGGTCGACCATGGCATCATCCACGGCGTGGGCGTTGGGAGCGTCCAGGACCATGAACGTTAGATGCGCGGACTTGCTGACCCAGGCCCCTTGAAGCGTGCAACCGTGGGACTGCAGCACATCGGTCATGGTAGAGCTCATGCGAAGGACCCTGTCTCGGATTTCGAGGGCGACACCCGGGCATTTCTCGGGGGTATGGCTCAAAGATGCTAGATAAAGCATGGAAACCGCCTTTGGCAAATTGGCCTGGACAAACAGGCATGGATTATATACCCTACCATGCCCTGTGACGGAGGCGTGGGACAGCGTTAGGTTAGCCGGTCACCGAACAAGACCAATAGATTAGGGAGGGCGACATGCGAGTGATCAGAATAGCTGAAGTTGAGCACGTACCAATCGACACGGCTACGCCGATACCCGGCTGGACCGGCGGCGAGGTTCGCCGGACCCGGCAGCCCTTGCTACCCGAGGGCTCCAGCAAGAACTTCAACAGCAGCGTGGTGAACTTCGAACGGGGAGCCACCACCGGATGGCACGTCCATACCAGCGACCAAATTCTGGTGATAACCGCCGGGATCGGCATGGTGGCCAATGAAACGGAGGAGAGGGAAGTGACGGTGGGTGACGTGGTGCAAATCCTGGCTGGCGAGAACCACTGGCACGGGGCCAAAAAAGACTCCTACATGTCCCACATCACCATAACCGCAGTGGACAATTAGAAGCCGCCAACCGTTCTTGTCTGAGGCCAAGTCTTCCGGACCTACCATCGAGACCCGCCAGACCCGCCGTTTTGTTGCTGTATATCGCCTACTTCATTCAGCTAAAATAAAGACGGCATACCCGAATTGGGTACTTTCGAAAAGCGATCGAAAATCGATGCCGCCCCCACCGGGCGTGTAGAGTCTAGGCGATGGAAGCGAATCAAGAACCTCTAGGAATCGGACCCAACGCCATCCTGGTCATCGAGAGTACGGTGATTGGCGGTGGTCAATTCCCCCTCAAAGAGGGAGGCCGATACTTCGTCGGGCGCTCCCCTGCCTGCGATATCGTCATCGACCTCCCGATAATTTCCCGAAAACACGCGCAGATTATGTACCATGACAACGCCTTCTTCGTCTCGGATTTGGAAAGCCGCAACGGGACCTACGTCAACGCCAAACGCCTGCAGGGTGACGAGGAAGTGTCGCTGTCTCATGGCGATTGGATCGGATTCGCCAACGACCAGGTGATCTTGCACTATCATGAGTCCGGTGGTTCCACCACTCTTGGAATGGACCGGACTGCGGTTCACGGCGATCTGAGGCTCGACACTAGCACCGGGCAGGTGTGGGTCAAGGGCAACCAGCTATCGCCGCCACTTTCACAAGGAGAGTTTGACCTGTTGAATATTCTGTATGGGAAGAGAGGCATCGCCGTAGGTGAAGATGAGCTCGCCGCAGCTCTCTTCTCGGGTTCTGGCGACGAGGACGACGCGACCGGGGAAATTGGACGCCGCGTCAGGCAACTTCGCCTCAAGATGGAACTGAACCCTTCCGCGCCACAGCTGTTGGTCACACTTCCGGGCTATGGGTACATCCTTGTCGGACCGCCGACAAGCGAGGATGGAGATTAGTCCAAGGGGTGGTTGGACCAGGTTCAGGTGGAGTCATCTCATGCCATATCACAGTAAACATAACGACACTCTGGCCTGCGGTTTAACGCCGAATTAGGGATGTGGGTCGGCTTTGGATGAGGATTTTCAGGCGGAAACCACATTTACTCAATCGGGTGGCGCTTTTAGACTTGCAATCTACACGATTAGTAATATACAATTTATTTGTTCGTAGTGATTGAGCCGAAATAAGCTCAAGCAACTACTAGCATCCGCCAGCAATGTGCATGTGTCAATGGGAGTGCGGTGGCAGTCTAGGAGGACGCCAGGCCATGAGGTTTTTCGTTCCGGGCACCGTTGACGAGGAAGGGGCTATTAAATATTGGCAGCAGCAACGGGAGGAGCGCGAAGCGAGCCACAAGCAACCCTTGTCCGATGGCAAGATATTTAAGATCCTGTACGACCCCGACAACACAAAGCAACTGGTAGCCGCTCAAGTCGGCCAAGTCAACTGGATAGCCCAAGAACGGGTGTTGGCTATATTCGGTCCGGACGACTCGGGGACCTCCTTCCTGGTTGCCACGGAAAATAAAACCCTTACCGTGGCTAAAGACCAAGTGGTCAGCATAGAAAGCTTCGAGGATTAACCGTAGAGGCATTCGTGCGGCTACTCGAAGTTATGAACTCCAAGTCATTGGTTGGGAAAATTGGCCCTTTCGCAGTTTGTTTCGCCCTGGCTTTCTATGCCTTTCTTAGTGGCAACGATGTGGCGGGAGTGATTTTCGTGGGGCTAGGTAATCTGATTTTCTTATTTGGGCTGCTGATCGCAAAAGAGTAAACAGTCTCTTACCACCTCGAAACAGCCTGCCCTATTCAAGAGCTACATGATGCCCTAGGGACTCCGGTCCAATCGTCGCCATTAAACCACCTAGTCATCACACGCCTAAATCTCATCAGCCCCGGTCTACTGTAGGTTTGTATTTCTCTTTAACTCGGCGGGGAGCCTCCGGTTTACGATTACCACGGTGCCTCTGCTGGACCTGTGTGGTGAATTCCTTGTCTTTGGCCATGACCGGCGTCAGGTTGATCAGGCTGACTATGATCTCCACCTGCTCGCCCGGGTCCACCAGGTCTCCGGAGCCAATCAGCCAGTTAGCGGACCAGGAGCAGCCGGGGGAGCCACTGCCGGTACAGTTAATAGCGGTATGCTCATCCAATTAGGTAACCACCGTGCCCGCCGCCGACAAATCCACGGACTCCTTCGACTGGGTGGCCCTACTCAAGTTAAGTTTGATGGACTTCACTGCTGTCCTTGATGAGTTGGCTTCAGCCACCACGCCACCGCGCAGGAACAGCATTGCCGAAGTGTCCTCCATGCTGCCGGTTACCATTTGTTTTACCTCTTCGGCACTGAGCAACCCCACGCTCAACACCGAAAAAGCAAACACTCAAGCAACGATCACGAAGGCAATCAGCACGATCGCCGCCTCAATTCCTGTGACGCCTTGCTGATTATCTGGGAACCCTACTTCCGCACCAACCCAGGCGGCATGGTCACGCCCTTCGCCCAGGGTTTCACGAATGTAAATGTTCCCGGCTGGGTAATTCATGGGCGATTCCCGATGTACACCGGTCCACCGCCGGACACAGGTAATCGGTGGTAAAAAAATGGGGGAGCCTTCGACCAAACGGTTGCCCTGCCCGTATCTGGGCTAGCGCGACAAGGCAGTGACGATGGCGATGGCTAACCGCGCACGGCGGGGGCGGGTGTCCTGAGGAACTTAGCCGCGAGGCAACCGGGGCATTCGCTATTCAACCGGCTCGTGTAGCCGTCCTGGCGGCATTCGGCACAATCGCAAGAGTAGACCAGGACGCCTCGGCAGGTTGGGCAAACGTGGGAGGTTTGTAGAGAGGTGGCCAACATATCTTGTAGCGACAAGGCGCAATACTCCGACGCTCAGCTGCCCGTCTCCGGAAACTCCCGTGTGAATTCGGAAACCAAAAACAGCGGCGCAAATGGATTCCAAAAGTATAGACCTTGAGGCGCTCAAGTCCCCAAAGGCGCCGCAAACGAGTTTTCGTCAAAATTCGCCGGTTCCAACCCGGCGGTGACTGCCGAACGGGTCATGCCGGTCTAGCAGCCCAGTGGTGGCGCCCTTACTCCGCAACGCCCCGTCTCTCGGAGCGAGTTCTGTCGCGAAAGGAGATTCTCGGGGCGTGACCAAGCCTGCCTACCCAGCTCAACGGCCACGTTAAAGTGCCCTTATGAGCGATGTCGTATGGGTGGTCAACTCCGTACCCACCGATACAGTGGACAAGCCTAACCAGGCCGACGTACTATTTCCCCATCATGGCCAGCGACCGTATTCAACGGCAGATTGACCGGCTCCTCGATGAAGCCGAAGACGCATTTGACCAGGGTGCCGAGCACGCCACCGCTCGGTCCAGTAGGGCGTTGAGCACCTCCAAATCCCTTTTTACACGGTGACCGAGACTGTGGCAGCGACAGGGTAAGCCAGCCGAAGGACGGGACCTGCTGGCGGAGATCTACGGTTGGTTCACCGAGGGGTTCAACACCCCAGACCTGATGGACGCTAAAACACTGCTTCAAGAGTTGGGTTGAGTTGTGCGCCGGGGTCTTGGAGACCAAGGGCTCAGGCCGGCGTACCGAGACAACGCTATCAAAACGGAGAGTCGCTTAGAACTATGATGGACGCCCCAGTCAGGATCGAGAACCGGGCACAGTTGATTTACTTGCTCACAGAAGCCGCGGAGCTTGAACACGGCATCATGTGTTGCTATCTGTTCGCCGCTTTCAGTATGAAGAGGTCAGTCGAGGAGGGCATCTCCGAAGAGCAACTACGATTAGTACGGCGGTGGCGAAGGACTATCCTCCAGATTTCCATTGAGGAAATGCTGCATATGTGCCTGGCCTGCAACCTCCTCACCGCGGTGGGTGGCGCTCCTCATCTACGCCGGCCAAACCTCCCTGTGAGCCCAAAAGCCTACCCGCCATCATTTAAATTAGAGCTTGCCCCATTTTGCCAGCAAACGTTGGAAAACTTCATATTCATCGAAAGGCCGGAGGACCCGGAACCCGGAGCCGGGGCGGGCACGAGTTTTGGATCGCCGGTTCCGCAAACGCCGAAACTCAGCGATATTTTCTCAAGCGCACGGGAATATCAGAACCAAGGCCGCCTTTACCACGGAATCGAAGACGGCCTTCAATACCTCTCCCAAAAATACGGTGAGGAACGCCTCTTCCTCGGTCCGCCCAAAGCCCAGATTGCCGGCGCCTATTTCAATCTACCGGGCTTGGACCCGGTCACGGACCTTACTTCGGCGGAAGCCGCCCTTCAGGGAATCATCGTGCAAGGGGAAGGGGGACGGGGCTTTTCCAAGGATTCCCATCATGGCAGATTTCTTGCCATCCAGGAAGAGTACGAGCAGGTTTTAAGGGAAGATCCCACCTTCGTGCCGGCACGTCCGGTGATGTGGAACCCTTATTCCATGTTACCGAATGACGTTGGCGATGATCTTGAAGTGAACCTAATAGAAGACCCGCTGAGCATCGACATCAGCAACCTGTTTGACGGGTGCTACGAGATTCTTATCCAGGTGCTCGGCCGATTGTTTGCCCACGGGGAGGAGTCTGAGGACGAACTGACGCAACTGGCGGAAATTACCGAAGGGCTGATGGTAGACGTAATCGGGCCGCTGGGTGACGCTCTGACACGGCTGCCGGCAGGCCCTTCCCATTCAGGACTGACGGCCGGTCCAAGTTTTCGATTCTCCCGCGACATCAACACGCCACCCCATAGAGATGCTGCTCGGGCGTTGTTCATTGAGCGGCTCAAAGAGTTGTCCGCATATTGCGGGTTCCTCCAGACCGAAGGGTCCTTGTCCTCGGTCTTGACCCGGGTGAGGGCTTCGCTGGGCCGGTACGCGGAGCAACTGGACAAATAGCATTGGTTACGTGAGGCGAAGGTTATTCCACCAGCCGGGCGTCGCTGTCCCGTAATTTCTGGGCCAGGACTTGGAGCAGCCTGATTCCGACCTGTGGGTGCCGCTCAAGCTGGGTGAGGAAGACCCAGCGGTCGATACCCAAGCACTCTACCTCGTCCACCGCCCTAACGCTTGCCGTCCTGGGCCATTCGCCGAGAAGCGCCATCTCTCCGAAAACTTCTCCGGTGCCTAACCGGTTAAGTATGCGTTCTTGTTCGGTGCCCAGGGCTTTGACCGCCTCCACATTGCCCGAGATAATCGCGTACATACCGTTGCCGGTGCGGCCCTCTTCGACGATCAGCTCGCCGGGACCGAAACTCTTTTGAAAGGTAAAACTTGATACTGCCTCAAGCTGCTGCTCGTCCAACCCGGAGAATAACCACACTTGCCGCAGTACATCCACTGTAGACATGGTTTCGCCTCTTAAATTTAAGTCAATCTAGTGGGCGGGCCGTTCCGCGCCGACCTGGGCAAATGTTTTGCTGACTGACATAGGCCTGTAAATCGGTGGAGATAACATTACACCTGGTCCCGTAGTTAGGATAGGTCACGAGTCCAACCTGGTGCGCGCGCGCCAGGCCTCCCCATCGGCACACACCATCCGTGCCCATTCAGCAGGCGGCAGGTTCAGGCTTGCCTGATACCGGTGCGTCGCCTCGACCAGCAGATCGTGGGTGCGGGTGTCGACCAGGACGTTGGAAATCGGCCAAGATAATCCTTGTCCGCCACCACCCTCTCGCAAGCTGGTTTGCGCATCTGTAAGGAGTCGTTGGGCTTCGTCCGTGTCGCCCCAGAAATCCGCTGCCATCCCCAGGCCCAACAAAACGGCGCCCTCGCCGTGACGGTCCCCTATGTCGGCCATCATTGGGAGGCTCTGTTCATAAAGCGCCTTGGCTTGTTCCAAATCCCCGGATCCCAATGAGATGTTCGCCAGGGGGAGGAGCGTCCAGGCTATGAAAGTGAGGTCGCCGACCCGACGGTACAACGCCAAGGATTGGGTGTAGTGCTCGTATGCCCGTTTCATGTCTCCCATTAACCAAGCAGCGGAACCAAGGAACCAACCACAAAACGCATTTCCCCATTCAAACCCAGTGGACCGATGGACCGCTTGAGCCTCGGCGAATCCAGTGCTTGAGGCATCGAAATCCCGCTGCCACCACAGCATCGTGGCATCGTAGGTCTCAGCCGTCTGTACCCCTTGTGCGTCTCCTGACTCGGCGAACTGCGCTCGAGCTTGGCGAATTTGCGCTCGACACCCCTCCAGGTCGTCCATGCGCACCATGGTGCTAATAAAGCCTCCCTGAAGGAGCGCATACGCGCGTGACATTCTGGTACCCCCGTCGGCAGCCAGTACCCGATCGAGCCATTCCGTACCCTCACCGACGTGCCGGCGTATTATCCAGAACCAGTACAAGGCGGCCGCCGTACGTTGTGCAATCTCTGCCTCTCCAGCCTCCAGACACCAAGCCAGCGCGGCCCGGAAGTTGTCGTGTTCTGTCTCCAGCCGCGCCAACCATTCAAGCTGGCCGGGGCCGTGAAGCTCCGGCGCAGCTTCTTCGGCAAGGTCCCGGAAGTAACGCGCGTGCCGGCCACCCGCTTCTGCCGCCTCGTCTGCGGTGATCCGGGCGGCGGCGTACTGCCGCAACGGCTCCAGCAGGTGATATCGAGTCTCCTCGCCGAATGGCGCCGTTCGCACCAGCGATTTATCCACCAGCTGGCCCAGGGACTCAAGTACCTCAAACTCGTCGTCGGTTCCGCTCACGGCGCAGCAAGCGGGGAGGGTGAAGCCGCCCCGAAACACCGATAGCTGGCGGAAGAGCGTTTGCTGCTCCAAGTCCAGCATGTCGTAGCTCCAGTCGATGCATCTCTCGAGGGTCTGGTGGTGCGGCAAGGCATCGACCGGGCCGCCCGTGAGAAGCTTGAAGGATTCATCAAGGCGGCTGGCGATCTCGGCCGGTTGGAGCAGTTTCACGCGAGACGCTGCGAGCTCTATCGCCAGGGGAATCCCGTCGAGCCTCCGCACGATCTGGTTAACTGAGACTGCGTTAGTAACCGTCAACTGAAATGCCGGGTTCGCAGCCTGGGCTCTTTCGACGAATAGGTCCACGGAAGGGCAGCCGGTCATGATTTCTTGGGCTTTTTCCGGCACCGGGATCGGCAACGGTGGCACTTGGTAAGTTCGCTCTCCCGCCAGGTTCAGCACCTCCCGGGTAGTGGCAATCACGGTGACACCGGGGCAAGAAAGCAACCACTGGACCAACGAGGCGGCATCCCTAACGAGGTGCTCGCAGTTGTCTAGGATTATCAAGATGGATTTCTTTTCCAGGAACCTGTAAAGCGCGTCCTCACCCACGCTGAACGTATCA
>JADFFS010000088.1 GCA_022568195.1 Chloroflexota bacterium
CCGGCATGGACCCGGATGACGGCCTGAGTGTCGTCCTGCCGGCCAAGCTCGCCGACACTACGGTCTCTCAACTCCTGGACTATACTTTCCCCCCAGGCGAGGAGGACCGGCGTGCAGTAGCGTCGATGTTCGATCTCCGGGCCAACCCCGACCTCCCCGAGATTTACGCGGTCTTTTTGGACGCCTTCGATGAGTGGCGAAAGGGCCGTTGCACGCTGGTGTTCACGGGCGGTGATGGACAGGACCTGGATTTGGCCGGTTTGGTTTCCCGGCAGCTTGAGTTTTCAAGTGCGGAAGCTGAGGCGCCGGCCAATGAAAATCCCCCCAACCCCCCTTTATCGGCTTTGCCTCAAAAGCGCCCCCAGCGTGTCACCCTGAGCCTGCCGAAGGGTCTCCCCCAGGTGAGCCACGCGAGTAAGATCCTTCGCTGCGCTCAGGATGACAGTTTTGGGGCAAGCTCCTCTTTACCAAAGGGGTGCGAGGGGGGATTTCCCTGCGCCGGTGTTGAGAGCATTTCCAAGGGTGATGGGCAATCACCTTATCCCAGATTGGCAATACATATCGAGCGGCAGTACCGCGCCATGGAATATGCCACGCAAATGGGTTTCTGGGGGAGCAGCGAGGAGCTGCTGGAGTGGCTACGGTCGCTGACGATCCTATATTTTATGGACAAACATGAGGCCGAAATCGAGGTGTCTCCTCCATCGGACATCGGCCCGGGGTTAATGGTGGCGGCGGCTCTCCACGCGAAAGACCTCATTTCATGTTCTCAGGACACTAAAACATTTGGTATCACCGAAGAGGGGAGAGGATTTCTAAGCCGGTTGTTGACCGAAACGGAGTCTTACATCGATCTGTACGATCACTTCAAAGATACCAGCTTCGACCTGAACGGGGATGCGTTTGAATTCGATACGATTAGCTTCGACACGGGCCGGGGCGTTGACTTGCGGGTTCAGGTGTTTCTGGCCGAGGGATTGGACCCCATAAGGACCGTTTTCCTGCTACGCCTGTACGACGGCACACTGGACGACTTCGTCTCGAATTGGAGAAGCCTCATCGATGACGAGTCGTTTTTCGACCGCATTCTCGAGCCGGTGGTGAACCGGTGCGAGGTGGACGGGACTGTGATCGGTCAAATCGTTGAAAGCGGATACGATTTCTTGGAAGAGAGAGAGACACGCGCCCGGGAACTGGAATCCCAGCGAGAGATCATCGGGAGAGTGTGGGCGTAGCCCTATCCGGGGTTCGGTCTGACCGCGGATGGGCTCCGGTGGTACCTCCCGGTCAGATGGCCACGAACAATATCATCGCCGAGCTAATCACAACCGCGCTCTGTATAAAAGCAACACCCACATTGCGCTCTACGGCCAGCGCATTGGAAATCTTGACCGTGGGCAGCAACAGCCGGTCTATAAGTAACCGTAGCACGTAGAGTAGGGCGAAGCCGATAAGTCCGAAGATGAGAAACGCTACGATGCTCTCGCCCCAGCCAGCGAAGTCTCCAAATAACGCCTTGAACGTCACCAGGCCGATGGCGATCAGGTTGCCTCCGAAAGCGATTCCCACCGCAGTATTGCCGCCTTCTATCTCGGAATGGATGTCGAATCGAGTGGTGAGCTGATAGAAGAGGGCGAACAGCACTAACAACACCAATCCCAGGCCGAAGAAGGCCAGTGCGGTCAGGGCGGACTCGATCTCGGTCCTGCTGCCCTCGCCCGACACGGCTCCGGCGATCAAGAGGCCCGTGGCGACGTACATGCCGAATTCCGCGGCTCCGGTACCCACGTTCTGCTCTTCGACGACCTCTTTCTCGATGTTGAACTTATAAAGTATCACCCGGTCCATCAGTAGCCGGACCAAGTTCAACGCCACGATTCCCGCAATAGAATAGAGGAACACCCGGAGGACTTCTTCCCCATAGGCCCGGTCAAAACCAAACCCGTCTACCACGATATCAGTCGGCGGTTGGTACAACGCTCCCAGGAAAACCAGGATCACACCGACGAGATAGCCGCTCAGCCTCAGGGCCACCGCCAGGTTCTTTTTCTGAGTGACTTCCTCATCGATGCTGTATTTGGTCACCACGTCTCGCGCCAGCTTGGCCAGCACCAGAATGATTATCCCGAGCCCGACGAAAACCAACCCTCGGGGAAAGGCTTGCAACGTGTCAATCAATGCGTCGATCATCGTTTTCTCTGACTCCCTGGATCCGTGCGCTCGCCTTTGTATAGCGTAATGCTGTCCGGAGCTATCACATCGCTAAAGGTTACCTCAAAGGGCCTGCCTTCCCACTTGGACACCGACAAGATCCGATCTCCGTCTTCCCGCATGAAATCCCAGAGGTAGAACCCTTCGCCCTGGCCCCGGTTCTCCTGGTAGAAGGTCACCTCGGAGCTGTTTCTGTAATAGTAGGTGTCGCCTTCCACCTCGATGTGATTGTCGATGGAATGCTCTTCGTCCAGATCGATCAACTCTTCCTCGGTAAGCCCGATAGTAGCCAACCCGACCGGGTCCGGGGTGTCGGTCGCGGTTACGAACAGCTCATAGCCATCGGTCCAATCGATCCAGATATGGGTGTCACCTTCCGCACAGGATAGCTCATACCATGTATCCGCGTCACTGGAGTACCGGTCAATCCTTTCGACAAAGAAGTATAGGTCGTCATATTCCAGGGCCAGCCCTTTGACGGACACGACATCGCCGACTTTTGCGGCTCGGATACTATCGTCTTGGGCAGGACCGGCGGCGCCAGCACCCCGTTTCTTTCTGCGTTTGCCGAATAATGACCGCACCATACCGTTAGACTCCAGGGGGTCAGGTGACTAGGTAGGTATTGCCCAACGAAAAAGAGCGCCGCCTGCCGGCATGCCGCCGGGCTGATTCACCAAGAGCAATAGCTACCACTGATCTCAACAACGTTAACATGCTTGTCAGTGGATGAATACGAGAGGTGATAGGCATTTTTGAGTGGAATGAATCGCCCGATGGCGCGCCAATACAATCAGATAGCCCCCGGATAACCTCTTGCCCAGCGATTCTCGCGGGTTTGAGTATACTTAGGACCGGCCGACAGGTCAATCTGGCCTTTGCTCGGCCGGCGCCGTTTCTATTTGGGCCGGTATGATGCCATTGCCGCCAAATTGTCACTGCGAATGTTTCGCATCACCTATGCCATTCGCAACCCCGATCGGGGACGCCACGAGGGATTAACATGTCGATACCTGCCGAGATGCAGGAATTGGGACGTTCGACCTGTATAACAGCTGGATATCAGAAAATGGCACACTTGACCTGTATAATAGTTGCATATAAGGTTGAAGCTACGGGAAAGACTCCGGGGGCGACAGGGAGCCGATAATGGGAATATTCGGTAAGGGCAGTTGGGTCGTCATCGGCGGACTCCTATTGGTCGCGGGAGTCCTTTTGAAGACCGGGCTGATCCAGTGGCTCCTGGATTTGATGGGATTCATCCTCATAATCGTTGGTATAGTTGTCGTCATTGTTGGCTTAGTCAAACTGGTTACCGGTGGGAGGGGAAGGTCGAGAGATTATTGAAGCAAGCTCCCGGTGGCGCCGGGGCCATAATTAGCTAGGGGGTCCATCATGGGAATGCTCTCGCGAATGTCAACAATCGTTAAATCGAAGATGAATAGGATATTGGACTCTGCGGAGGACCCACGGGAAACATTGGACTACTCATACGAAAAACAGTTGGAGATGTTGCGCGGCGTCAAGCGTGGCGTGGTCGAGATGGTAGCTGCCAAGAGGCGCATCCAGCAGCAAGCGTCCACCGTCCAGGGAAACATCTCCAGGCTGGGATCCCAGGCCGGGCAGGCTTTGGAAGCGGGCCGGGAGGACCTGGCCAGGATGGCTCTGCAACGCAAACAAGCTGCCACCATTGAGCTCCAGGGACTGGACGAGCAGATCGCCGGGATGGAAATGGAGCAGGAGAAGCTAACCGCAGCCGAGCAGCGGCTTCAGGCCAAGGTCACCGCGTTTCGCACCAAGAAGGAAATAATCAAGGCCCAGTATACCGCCGCGCAAGCGCAGGTTCGTATCGGCTCCGCCTTGTCCGGAATCTCCGAAGAGATGGGAGACATCAGCCTGGCGGTGGAGCGCGCCGAAAACAAAACGGCGCAGATGAAAGCCCGGGCAGGCGCCATCGACGAGTTGGTCAGCGCCGGGGTATTGGATGACTTCACCGGCCCTCAAGATGGCCTCACCAGAGAATTGGAAGCCCTGACTTCCGCGCAGAACGTTGAGGATGAGTTGAGCGCTCTGAAATCCGGCAGATCGTCGGAAGAGAGGAAGCAACCACCGGGGAGCTGAAATGATCATTCGTATCGCCACTGAAGGCCAGTACAATCTTCCCGGTTCCTTCGTTGACCAACTGAACGAGATCGACAACCAACTGGTGGAAGCGGTGGAGGCAGCCGACCGGAGCGGCTTCGACAGTCTTCTGAAGCAAATGTTGGATCTGGTGCGGGAGCACGGCTCCCCGTTGCCGGTGGACGAGCTTGTCGAGTCAGACTTAATTCTGCCGACCCCAGACACGACGCTGGAGGAGGCGCAAATCCTGTTCGTGGGTGAGGGGCTTTTGCCCGGTTAGCCCATTTCAACCGCCGGAAGTTTAGCTCACGCCAGGCTCGCCAGGACCTCCTTCTGCCCGTCCACGGTAGCCAGGTCCGGCAGCACTCTCAGAATCAGACCCTCTTCATCAATGATTACCGCCGGGCGTCTTCCCTCAGAGGGGTCGGCCAAGTATCGCTCGTCCCCGGCGCTCGACATGCCATAGGCCACAGCGATGGACCTGTCTGAGTCCAGGAGAATCGGGAAAGGCAGGCCTTCCCGTTCGACCCAGTCTCGGGCCGATTCCTGGTCCCGGTCGTTGACTCCAAAAACCAGGATATTTTTGTCCAGGAAGTCCGAATAGTTGTCACGGTACCCGTGACTGTGGCGAGTTCAGTTGCCACCACCCGGAGAAGAATAAAACCACAGCCAGACCTTCTTTCCCAGCAGATCGGCCAATCTGACCTCCACGCCGGTATGGTCCACTGTGGTAAAGTTCGGCGCCCTGTCACCCTCTTTGAGCACTCTATTCCCCTCCTTGTCATTAAAACTACTTATACAGGGTCGAGTTGATTGCCTTGGATGGCCGGTTTTGACTACCTGTCATTCCGAGAAGCAAAGCGAAGAGGAATCCGGTGTGGGGCCGTTCCATCCGTCCCCAGATTCCTCTCCTTCCGCTGAAGGATCGGAATGACCTTGGTCATTGGTGGCAGCGGCGCACCTTGAGCCCATTGGTTGACGAGGGCTACACCTGGCACCTGGGGCAGAACCAGGTGCTGCGGGCGCGTATGCGGGTTACCTCCATCGGTCCGTGGCAGCGCAGACAGGCGTCGCCCTTTTGACGCGGTATGGTCCAGGTGGTCAGCGCCCGAGGAGGGTCGGGCCAGTTGTCGATGCGGCTCTGGTCGTAAAGGGCCACGCCGGCGGTGAGGGCGTCCACCATGCTTGCCCTTAAGCGCGCGACCTCATCAGCGGAAAGCTCCGAGCCGGGACGCATTGGGTTTATGCCTGACAGGTAAAGCGCCTCGTCGGCGTACAGGTTACCCATACCAGCGGCGATGGATTGCTCCAGCAGCAGGGCCTTGATCGGCGCGTTTCGCCCGGCCAGGGCGTCGACCAAATATTCAAGGGTAAAGTCCTTCTCCAGGGGATCCGGGCTCAAGGCTGGCAAGACCTCCTGGGGGTCGTCCACCAGCCAGAGCTTGCCGAACTTGCGGCCGTCCTGGAAGCGCAGCTCCCGGCCGTCGTCCAAGGGAAAAGAGTGGCGCACCATGGGATGGGCAGCTTGGGTTTTGGGCTGAACGCTGAGGCCGCCGGTCATCCCCAGGTGCAAGATCAGGGTGCGCTCAGCGGGCCAATCCGGGTTTTCCAAGGGCAACAGGATGTATTTCCCTCGCCGGTGCGCTGCTTTCACCCGGCCACCCGTCAGGCCTAACACGAAGTCTTCCAGCCCGGGCTTCTTGACGGTTCTAGCCCACCCGATGTTGGCGCCGGTGAAAGTGCGGCCTGGCAGCCCGGCTTGGACCAAGCAGCGGCGAGCGTTTTCAACCTCTGGTAGTTCGGGCATGATTCTATTCCCGTCCACCCGCGCCAGGTCTTATAGCCTTTTGACTCCCAGGGTGACTTCCATGCCTTCGATAGTCAGGGTATCGGTTTGGGCGCCATCCTCTGGAGGCCCCTCCACCAGGTCCTCCGTGAGGGTCTCCAGGCGGATGTAATCGGCATGGCCACGAATCACCCGGCCCAATTCCTCCGGGCCTTGGTAGTAGGTGGTGATGCGGTCTGTAAGCTCGAATTGAGCCGAGCGGCGCAGGTTCTGTATCCGGTGCACCACCTCCCGTGCCAGCCCTTCTTCCGCCAGTTCCGGGGTTACTCGCTTATCTACGAATACGATGTAACTGGCTTCCACTGTGACCGACCAATCGTCCAATTGGTAGCTACCCTGGTTATCTTCACCTACCTGATGGATGAGGTTGATGGCAACGACAAGATCGTCATCCTCCTCCAACTGAACCAACTCTTTGATGTTCAGTTCCTCAAGCAACTGGGGCCGGATCAAGTCCAGATAAGAATGTTCGGCGGGGGTCCGTGTCTTGACGGCCACGCTGGCCAAGGGCTGACGCACCTTCAGTCCGGCTTTGGACCGTGCGGCCCGGCCCATGCTGGCGATGCGCATGGCCAGGCGGGTGGCCTCCATCAGCGGCTGGTCCACCAAAGATTGGTCGGCACTGGGGAAACGGGCCAGGTGCACGCTGTCGGGCGCATCCGGGTCCACGGCACACACCAGCTTTTGATAGATCTCTTCCGTTACGAAGGGCGCCAGCGGGGCCATTAACTTGGCCAGGGTGACCAGGCAGGTGTACAGGGTGATGTAGGCCGACAGCTTGTCCCCGTCGTTCTCGCTCTTCCAGAAGCGGCGGCGGCTGCGGCGGACGTACCAGTTGGAAAGCCGGTCGATGAACTCCTGCATGCGGCGTCCGGCGTTGGTCGGGTCATAGCCGTCCAGGTATCCATCGGCCTGTGCCACCAAGGTGTTGAGCTCCGACAGGATCCAGCGGTCAAGCTCGCTCTCCGGCTTCCAGCCCGCCGGGATTTGCCGGGGATCGAACTGGTCTATGGACGCGTAGTTGGCGAAAAAGGAATAGACGTTCCACAGGGTCAGCATCACCCTTCTCAGGGTTTCATTCACCAGCTTTGAGGAGAATCTCCGGGGCTCCCCGGGATGGGACGCGGTAAACAGGTACCAGCGCAGAGCATCGGCCCCGTGCTCGTCCAGCACCGGTATGGGCTCCACCACGTTGCCCACCCGTTTGCTCATCTTGCGGCCCCGTTCGTCCAACACCAGTCCCAGGCAGATAACGTTTTTGTAGGAAGGGCTTCCGTTAAGGAGGGTGGACAGGGCGTGCAGGCTGTAGAACCAGCCCCGGGTCTGGTCCACGGCCTCGCAGATGTAGTCTGCCGGGAAGCGGCCCTGCTGCCTGAGCCGCTCCACGTCATCGCGATGTTGAACGTGCCACTGGGCCCAGGGCATGGCCCCCGAGTCGAACCAGGCGTCCATCACCTCTGGGATGCGGCGCATCTGCCCCCCGCAGTCCGTGGCCGGGCAAGCAAGCAGGATTTCGTCCACGTAGGGCCGGTGCAGGTCCAGATCGTCCACCCGGTCCCGCTGCTCGGGGATTGCCTGGGCCTTGAGCTCCTGGACGCTGCCGATGCACAGCGTATGCTGGCAGTCGGGGCACTGCCAGATGGGTATGGGCGTGCCCCAGTAACGCTCCCGAGAAATGGCCCAGTCTACGTTGTTGCGCAGCCACTCTCCGAAACGCCCTTCCTTGATGTAGTCGGGGTACCAGTTGATGGTGCTATTGCCGTCCACCAACTGGTCCTTCAGCGCCGAAGTGCGGATGTACCAGGACCTCTTGGCGTAGTACAGCAGAGGAGTGTCGCAGCGCCAGCAAAAAGGATACGTGTGCCGGTAGATGTCCCGGTGGAACAGCAGCCCCCTGTCCTTCAGGTCGGACATGATGTCTTCGTCGGCGTCCTTAACGAACTTGCCGGCGAAGGAATAGCTGCCGGTAACCTTGCCCAGCAGGTCCACCGGTTGAACGAAAGCCAGCTCCTTCTCCCGGCCCAGGGTCAGGTCCTCGTCGCCGAAGGCCGGGGCGATGTGCACGATGCCGGTCCCGTCGTCCATGGAAACGAAGTTGGCGGAGTGCACTCGCCAGGAGTTTTCCCTGATGGGCGTTTCATCCAGCCGCGGTTTCTCTGGCAACTCTCCGGCTTCAAGGTCCGTCAGGTACCTAACCAGAGAGCCCGAGGAAAAGAAACCGAGACTCCCGAGAGGCAGGTCATATGTGAATGGGTCATAAAGAGGCTCATATTGGGTCCCCAGGAGGTCGGAACCTTTGACGGTGGCGACAACGGTGTGGCCGCTTCCAACGACGGTTTCCAGAAGTTCGGAGGCCAGTACCAATCGTTGCAAGTTGCCGTCCTGCTCGAGTTCCACCACCGAGTATTCCGCGTTTTCGTCAACAGCCAGCGCGGTGTTACCGGGAAGGGTCCAGGGAGTTGTGGTCCAAGCCAGCAGATATGTGGGGATTTGCGGGTCCAAAATCCCCCCCAGCCCCCCTTTATCAAAGGGGGGAGACGGGGGGATTTCCACTCGGAATTTGATGAACACCGATGGGTCGGGGGTGTCTTCCCGGTAGCCCAGCGCGACTTCGTGGGAGCTTAGGCTGGTGACGCAGCGCGGGCAGTGGGGAGTACCCCTCAGGTCCTGGTACAACAGGCCCTTGTCCCACAGCTCTTTCAGTATCCACCAGCCGGTCTCGATGTACTCGTTTTCCAGAGTTACATAGGGATGCTCCATGTCCACCCAGAAGCCGATCCGGTCGGTCATGGTCTCCCACTCTTTGACGTATCGGAATACGTTCTCCCGGCACTTCTCGTTGAACTTCTCGATGCCGTACTCTTCGATTTCCCGCTTGGTGCTAAAGCCCAGTTCCTTCTCGATCTCCAGTTCCACCGGTAGGCCGTGGGTGTCCCAACCCCCCTTGCGCAAACAGCGGTAGCCCTTCATGGTGCGGTAGCGGCAGATAACGTCCTTGAACACCCGGGCCAGCACGTGGTGAATGCCCGGGCTGCCATTGGCCGTGGGAGGGCCTTCAAAGAGCATGAATAGGGGGTCGTTTTCCCGCTCGGTCTCGGTCCGGTGGAAAACGTCCTTATCTTTCCAGAGCTTGAGGACCTTGGCGTCCAGCTCGGGAAAGCTAACGCGGCTGGAAACAGGTTCGAACATGTTTGGATAACCTCGAAGGTAAGTACATTCTATGTAAGACCGAGACCCGTGAGCCATCCCGGTCTACCTGGTTGCTCAGTTAGCGAATGGCGCTTGGCAGGTTATTATACCGTACCTGGAGACCCGGAAACGGTTGCCCCTACTCTAAAATGGATTGACGCGAGACAATGACGTTCAGGACGAGATGGCGAGGCGACGCGGGAACCAGGTAATGCGGCCATAAGCGAGAGATAGGGCATTGTGGCCAGCACAGGCCATCCCATGACTATTGACCCAGCTGCAACGTCGCCGGCACCAGCCTCTGGTTGGCTGCATCCACGGCAAGCCCGAAGCTGAGCAAAGTGTGAGCCCCCAGCACGGGCTCGCTGTCCGGTCCTCCGAAAACGCACACCGTGGTGCGCTCCTGGCCGTTCAGCCTGATTCTTACCTCGGCCAGTTGGCGTTCCTCCTGCTCCCCAGAGGCCCTTTCCAGGGTTTGGGTCCATTCCGGGGCCACGCCCAGCATGGTCAAAACGGTAGCGGGCATCAGGGTATAGGTGCTGGACGTGTCCACCTGGGCGATGACCATCTGGAACCTGGAGCCGTCCCTCGGCCCGATTTCTAAATGCTGGTGGAACGGCGGCATTGCTGGCTACTGCCCCCACCACTTGTAGAAGTGATGCAATGGGCCGTGACCCCGGCCCACCGGGAAGGACCGGCGGATGGCCTCGGTAACGTAGTCCTTGGCCAGTTCCACCGATTCCACGACCTCCAAGCCTTTGGCCAGTCCCGCCGCCACGGCGGAAGCAAAGGTGCATCCGGTGCCGTGGGTGTTTACGGTGTCGATGCGGGGAGCGGAAAACTCTTGGAACCGGGCGCCATCGTAAAACAGGTCCGTGGCCGGGCCTTCACGGTGGCCGCCCTTGACCACCACGGCCCGAGCGCCCAATTGGACAATCGCTTCGGCGGCGCGCCGCACGTCCTCGTCGGTTTCTATTTTCAATCCGGTCAGGGCTTCGGCCTCGGGAATATTGGGGGTAACCACCGCCGCCAGAGGGATCAGGCGGGTGCGGAGGGCTTCCACCGCGTCCTCCCGGAGCAGCCTGTCGCCGCTCTTGGCCACCATGACAGGGTCCACCACCAGCCGGCTGACCTGGTGCCGCTCCATTTCCTCCGCCACAGTCTCCACGATGGCGCTGCTGGCCAGCATTCCCGTTTTGACCGCGTCGGCGCCAATGTCGGAAAGTACGGCGTCGATCTGGGCAACGATGATGTCGATGGGGATCTCGTGGACCATGGTGACCCCAACGGTGTTCTGGGCGGTGATGGCGGTCAAGGTGGACGAGCCATAGACGCCCAGGGCCGAGAAGGTCTTCAGGTCGGCTTGTATGCCGGCGCCTCCGCCGGAGTCGGACCCCGCGATGGTCATGGCCTTGGGAATTTTCGGTACAGCCGTCAAAAGTTGAACCTAATTTTCAAATTCATGGCCGGACACCATCAAAATGCTTGTATAGACCATCTTGTGCTTTCCACGTTCCACGGAAAAGCAGGTACGCTCCCAAGAATCTTCTGCCCGGTCGAATCGAAAACCGAAAAATTGATATTCTTAAAATCTTTGCCGCTGGGAAATTTCTTTGTTTCCTCAAGGTCGATCAACACCAAGAGAAGCGGCCAACAGGCCTCTGCCCACTCCAATCTCACCCTTTCATACACCCTGTCGATGTTTGGTGTATGAGTATATGTTATAAGAACCCCGTACCTGAGTGATTTGTGGCCGTCTTTCGACGGGGACCAAACTTTATGCGCCCGTAACTTTTTTAATTCGTTTTGCCCCCAAATGCCTTGCCATTCCCACTCCACTGCTATTTCGTCGCCTTCTAAGCTTCGGAGAACCGCATCTTTTCTTCCTCCCCTTTCGAACCGTGTGGCTAGCCCCATGAAGTCGCCTATACTGCGGACTACTAACCCTACATGGATTGTCCAGTCCGTGCGTCTGGCTCCAATCGCGCTTTTGTCCATTGGAAAATCGCGATACCAGAAATATTTAAATAGGGTCGCAAAATCTTCCTTTGTACCCCAATGGTCCGGCAGCGGCAATTCCTCATCTCCGAACATGGTTAGCGAGCTTTGGAACGCGGTTACTAGCCCGGTCTGCACCGGGGGATTATCGAAACGATTGTCGCTCGTTTATTCCGGCCACTCCTCGGCCCGGTAGGCCATCTCCCAAAACATGTACTCGTAGCGTAACACGTCCTTGAATATCCCTTGGAGCCTGGCGCGGTCCGGCTCCGACACCGGTGCGGCGTCCACCGTCCCGCGGAGCCATCCCACGAAATCGGTCATTCCCTGGCCGGTGTGGACGTCGATCCAGGTCTGGTAGTAATGGTTGGCGGGCCGCTTGTCCGCGGCGTCCAACCGCTGGGCCCAGTCCATGTAGGGCCACTCGACGGCCAGCAGGAGGGCAATCACATCGAGGAAACTGCCTTCGTAGGCAATCTTGCGTATGTAGCCGCTGTAGTGGAAGGTGGTGGGGCGGTATTCCAGGTTGGCTACGTCCTCCCGGGACAAGCCCCTTTCCCGAAAGGCTTGCTGGAATAGCCCTTCTTCGCCCCCCAGCCCCAGGTGTAGGAACCCCACCAACTGGCGCGCGGCGTCGAAGTCTGGTGCTTTAGCCGTAGCCAGACTGAGCATAATGGCCCAGTCCCTCAGGAACAGGTAGTCTTGGTCGAAATACCGGTCGAAGGTCTCCTGGGGCAAGGTGTTATCCCCCAACTCGATCACGAAGGGGTGGGCAACTACCCTTTCCCAGACGGGGCCAACCCCGGCCCGCAAATCGTCGCTCAACGCCATCAGTATTTCGCCTGCGGCCCCTGGCTACTCTGGAGACCCTGGAGACCGTTGCACAGACTCCGGTCTGTCTGCCGGGTCTTGGGGGGTATTGTCGGCAAGAAATCCGATGGCGATGGCCGGCAATGTTTCTATGTGCAGTCCGGTTCGGACACCTATTTCCAAGGACAAGCGGGCCACCGAGTCGTTGTTGTCGGCCTCAACCATCATCACAAAGTCGTAACGGCCCAGCACCGCGTACTGTCCCAAAATCTCGGCGCCCCGTATTTGAATTTCCCTGGTGGATTTTACCAACAGGTTCCGGTCATCGTGGACCAACTTTTGACCCGCGGCAGAAAGAGTGCCCAGCAAAAAGTACAGTGACATCCCTCGTCCCCACGAAATCCGTAGAGTAGGTGCGGCGGAACAAGTATATCATTCAGGTCCGTACATGAGAGCCTGCCTCCCCGATACGCCGGGGGTATCTATTTCAAGGCGGCGACGAAGCTGTTGTCGAAGGCGGCCTTGGGGTCCGCGTCCTCGGTCAGTTGCCCGGTTTCCTTCATCCACTTGGCAAATTCCACCCAGCGGGCCTCTTCCTGCCAACCGAAACCACCCTGGCTTGCGGTCCACAGCGGAGCCAGCAAGTCGACGCCCGGCATTTCTATGGCAAGGTCAACTTCCGGCCTGACCCGTTTAAGCAGTTGCACTGCGGCCTGGGGGTCGGCGATGGCGTCCTGGTATCCCCTGGCGGTGGCGCGGACGAACTTTTGCACCTGTTCGGGATCGTTGGCGATTTTGTCTTCGGTAGTTACCAGGACCAGCTCGTAGAAGTCGGGCACTCCGTGCTGCTCCATTCGCATGATGTTAACCGGGAATCCCTGGTTGATCGCCGAGATAGACTCGTGGACCCAGTAGGCTCCAACGATTGCATCCACCTTCTTCCCGATCAAAGCAGCCACCAGGTCAAAGCCCACGTTGACCATCTCAACCTCTTCCAAAGAGCTGCCCTGACTCTTCAGCATGGTGTCCAATAGCGGTTCGTTGTCGGGGATGCCCGGCCAGCCAATCTTTTTGCCAACCAGGTCTCTGGGTTCGGTAATGCCCGAACCTTTTAGGGTCATGACTGAGTTCAGCGGGTGCTGAACTATCGCCGCGATGGAGACCACGGGCACCCCTTTGGCCCGGGCGATCATCACGCCGGTTTGGTAGTTGATGCCAAAATCGTCCCTCCCAGCGGCTACCGTTTGCAAAATGGAGGCCGGGTCCGCGGGAGGATGGATGGTCACGTCCAAGCCTTCGGCGGCGTAGTAGCCCTTATCTTGGGCGATAAATAGCCCCGAGTGGTTGGACCAAGGGAACCAGTCCAGGGTCACCGACACCTTTGTCAAGGGCACGGGTGTCGACGTCTCTGGTACCGCCGTGGTTACACCGGCCGGCGTGGTACTGCCGGAGCATGCCGATAGGACAAAGAGGAGGCTGAACGTAAACGCCAGGGTTGCGTAGATTCTTTTCATGCCGAGGACTCTCCTGAGACGATGATTTGGTTGGTGGAACATATTGCCTGGGCCATCGCTCTTACATGCGGTCCATGGAGCGTGCTCGCTTTTCCGTGTGGTACCAGGGCAGCATTATCCGCTCCAGGAAGCCCGCCAGCAGGAACAATGAGATGCCCATGACCGACAGCACAAAGATGGCCGCGAATACCCGTGAGGTGAGGAACAGGGGTTGCGAATAGGTAATCAAGTAGCCCAATCCGGCGCTGCCTCCCACCCATTCACCGATGACCGCCGCGATGACGCTGACCGAGATGCCCACTTTGATCCCCGAAAACATGAAGGGCATGGCCGTGGGTATTTGCAATTTGTGGAACACCTGCCAACGGGATGCTCCCAAGGTCTTCATCATGTTGACCATGTCCGGGTCCACGGCCTTGAGACCATCCACCGAGTTCACCGCGATGGGGTAGAAGCAAATCAGGGCCACCACAATGACCTTGGGCGTGATGCCGTAGCCAACCCAGATCAGCAACAGTGGAGCGATGGCTATGATGGGGATGGTCTGGGAC
>JADFFS010000089.1 GCA_022568195.1 Chloroflexota bacterium
GAATTTCGGTTGATCGCCCAAAGCTGTTTACCTGCCCCCGGCCACCGGCCCGCGCAAAGAGAGTAGCCGGCTCCTAAAACGTTGGCATTATTCTTAAGTGCGACCCGTCATCCGGAGATGGATCTTACCCAATGAGAATTGGTATTAACTGGCAGTGCGCTTGCCCCAATTCCATCGGGGCGATTAAACCGGGACGCCACGGCCCACGAAAATACCTGGCAATCTATCCCTTCGCCCTCTGATGGGGGAAGGTTAGAGCCTGCCCTGAGCGCAGCCGAAGGGATGGGGGTGATACCCCTCACCTCAATCCTCTCCCGCAAGGGGAGGGGAGGCCACGACATCCGTATATTCGAAGCAACGCCGTCAGACAAAGACCTCACATTCGGCGCCTCGGGCAAAATGAAGCATCCGGCTAATACGAAAGCGTGGATACCGTGGACGAGGACCCGCCGGACGGCGGGCTCTAGCAATAGCTTGGATCGCGGGTACCGAAGGATTTGGTTCCCAGGAACCCGGTCTACTGCAGGTTGTACCGGCGGCGCATGCGTTCGATGCGTCCCTGAGTGTCCATCATCCGCTGCTCCCCCGTGTAGAAGGGGTGACACTTGCTGCAAACTTCCACGCGCATAGTTGGCTTGGTGGAGCCGGTGTTGAACTGATTGCCGCAGGAGCAAGTGACCACGGCGTTGTAGAACTTGGGGTGAGTGTCTGTTTTCATCTCTGATTGCCTATAGACCTGGACCGGATTTTCCGAACAAGGGCTTGCCCTGCATTCCAGTCAGTTTATTGAGCGGGTTTTGGAGCGTATGCCGGGTTCTGGAATCTGCTGATTAGATGCAGCTTAGGCCGCCTTGGATTCGTCGGAAACCTTAGCAACGGGGTAAACGCTGACTTTGCGCCTGCCCTTGGCCGCCCACTCAAACTGCACTTGTCCATCGATTTTGGTGAAGATAGTATAGTCGCGTCCCAGCCCGACATTGTTTCCGGGCAGGATGCGGGTTCCCCGTTGCCGGACCAGGATGGTACCTCCCAGCACCATCTGGCCGCCAAACCGTTTGACACCCAACATTTTGGGGTTGCTGTCTCGGCCGTTACTGGTGCTTCCGCCAGCCTTTTTATGAGCCATTGCCGGTGTCTCCTTCTGTACCTGCGTCCTGCGTGGCGCGGGACCGGGTCCGCCTGCGGGTAGGCGTTGCCGACTGCACGCGAATGTCTTGAATCAACAGCCTGGTGTAAGTCTGGCGGTGGCCCCTCTTCCTCCGGTAGCGGGTCTTGGCCTTGTATTTAAAGACAATCAGCTTCTTGTCTTTGTAGTGGGACTGGACCTGGGCCAGAACCGACGCTCCAGGAACATAGGGTGAGCCCACAGTCAACTGGCCGTCGTCGGAAATGACCAAAACCTCTCCGAACTCGGCGACGGAATCCACCTCGTTGGGAAGCTTCTCCACGTCGAGGATGTCCCCTGGCTTGACGCGATATTGCTTGCCACCGGTCTTAAAAACAGCGTAATCCATAAAAGCTCCCGACAATCCATACTACGGTAGCGACTGTGGAGTGTCAAGAAGAACGGCCGTCGCACAGGCACTGAACCGGGCATCGCTTGTTATATAATACGGCGAAGCTGGGACGGTTGATACGTGCGGGATTACCCATTTATCCAGAGCTCCGACCCCGATTGCATCGGGGCGAGTCCGATGGAGTCGGACCAGAGGAAGGAACGTGGCAAAGCCTTATCAAAGGGGCTGAGGCCATGACAGCTCTTACCGGCCATGACGTCAGGCGAGCTTTCGACGCCGCTACCCGGTCGTTGGAAAAACACCGGGACGCGATAAACTCGCTGAACGTCTTCCCCGTGCCTGACGGAGACACCGGAACCAATATGCTGCTGACCATGCGGTCGGCCATGGAAAGATGCCCGCCGGCGGATGGAGCCACCGCCGGAGAAGTGGCGGGAAACCTGGCCGACGGCGCTTTCTGGGGCGCCCGGGGTAACAGCGGCGTTATCTTATCCCAATTCTTTAAGGGCTTCGCCCAGGCCATCGAGGGCAGCCAAGTATGCGCCGCTGACTGCCTGGCCAGGGCTTTTAACCAAGCCACCGACGCCGCCTACTCGGCGGTTGGCCAGCCGGTGGAAGGCACCATGCTAACCGTCATCCGCTCCCTATCCCAAGCCGTTCAGGACCGGCTGGACGGCGACGGGGACGTCGATCCACGGTCCCTATGGCAGACTGCTTTTGATGCCGCTCGTGAAGCATTGGCCCTTACGCCGTCCCAACTACCGGTGCTACAAGAAGCCGGAGTGGTGGATGCCGGGGGCATGGGGATGGTGGTAATCCTGGGAGGCGCCTTGTGCGAGCTCGCCGGCCAGGACCAAGGCCAAGTCGACGCGGCGGTAGCGGAGGGGTTCGTCAACCCGGATACCGCGCATCGAATCGCAGCCGCCCAGAGCTACCTGGACGACTCCATGGAAACCCGTTGGGGCTACTGCACCCAGTTCATCATCCAGGGTCAGGGACTGGACACGGACCGGATTCGGCGGGAGTTTACCCAAATCTCCGACTCGGCGGTGGTGGTGGGCAACGACGACAACGTGCGGGTCCACATTCATGTCCTGGACCCTGGACCCGCCCTCAGCTACGGAACCACCATCGGTCAGCTTTCCCAAATCGATATTCAGAACATGAGCCAGCAAAACTTGGACTTCGCCGGCCAGCGTGCCACCTCGCCCGCCACTTCGAGTGAAGCCCCGGCGCTGGCGGTTGTGGCAGTGGCGCCTGGCGACGGGTTGGCTTATCTGTTTCGCGAAGCAGGCTGCGCGGCGGTGGTAAGCGGCGGCCAGACCATGAATCCCAGCGTCACCGAGTTGGTGGCGGCGATCGACGCCGTGGGGGCGGGCGACACCATCATTCTGCCCAACAACAAAAACGTGGTTGCAACGGCGGAGCTGGCCGCAGCCACCAACCCACAGCTGCATGTGGTGCCGTCCCACACCGTGCCCCAGGGAGTTACCGCCCTGTTGGCATTCAATCCCGGCGATGACCTGGAAGCGAATCTCAAGAGCATGTCCGCGGCTCTCAGCCAGGTTGTGTCCATCGAGGTTACCCAGGCGGTGCGGGCCTCCACCGTGGGCGGGCTAGCCGTGTCCGCCGGGCAGCATATAGGCCTCATCGACGGGGCCTTGGCCGTAGCTGGGGATACCCCAGAGATAGCGTTGAGGTCCGCCTTGGCCCATACTGAATTGTCTCCAGACAAAGTGGTGACGTTATACCTGGGACCCGAGGACCGGTGGGCAGAGGCAAAAGAGGTGGCCCAGGGACTGGAAGAGCTTTACCCCGGCATACAGGTGGACCTGATTTACGGCGGGCAGCCCCACTATTCCTACTTTGCATCGGTGGAATAGCCCCAATCCAAAGACTGCCAAAGCCGAAGACACCAAGGGGCTTTGACTCAAAAACGTCCGCACCGTGTCACCCTGAGCTTGTCGAAGGGTCTCCCCCAGGTAAGCCACGTAAGGAAGATCCTTCGCTGCGCTCAGGATGACAGTTTTGGGGCAAGGCCGCACAGAGGTAAGTATGGCGATTCGTATAGTCACCGACAGCTCGGCGGACCTGCCCCACGACCTGGCCGATCAATGGAATATTACGGTGGTCCCCATGAACGTTGTGGTGGAGGACGTCAACTACAAAGATGGGGTGGACATAGACACCGACGAATTCTATCGACAGTTGGTCACCAACTCCCGCCTGCCTACCACGGCCCAACCCTCGGCCGCCGATTTCCAAGAGGTCTACCGGGGCTTGGCGGACCAAGGACACAGCATCCTGTCCATCCATGTTTCCGGCAAACTCAGCGGGACCCTGAACTCTGCGGAGCAAGCCAAGCAGTCGCTGGGCGACGCCGCCTCCATCGAGATCGTTGATTCAGGTCTGACCTCCATCACCTTGGGCTTGGTTGCCCTGGCTGCCGCCGAGCTGGCGGAAAGCACCGAAACGCCGAAGGACTTGGGGGAAAGGGTGAGGAACGGCCTCCCGCGCTACCACTGCTTCTTCCTTCTGGATACGCTGGAGTATCTGCAGAAGGGCGGGCGTATCGGCAAAGCCCAGGCTTGGCTCGGGGGGGTGCTCAGCGTTAAGCCCATTCTGGGGCTGCGCGATGGCGAGGCGCTCCCCATCGCTCGGCCGCGAAGCCGGGCCCGTGGGATGCGTCAGTTGCTCGAACTGGCCCAGGGAATGGCTCCCGTTCGACAGTTGGCCGTGATCTATAGCACCGAACCGCAACGGGCCGAGGAACTGCGGCAGGGCTTGACAGACCTGCTTCCGGGAGACCAGATCATCACCGCCCGGTTTGGTCCGGCCCTGGGGACCTACATCGGTCCCAACGCCGTGGGATTGGCCCTGGCACAAGCGTAGATGCAGGCGTCCCTACACCCCTCCGGCCACTCAGGGAATCCTCATCATTGCTACAGTCCAACGGTGAGGACCGTGCCTGAGTTGCCCGAACCACATGATATACTGGACGCCTGATGTCCTCGCGAACTTCAAGCTCCACCTCTTGGATCACCCCCCTTCGTAACATTCTCAAGCTGGAAGAAACCCGCGGTTTCGACAATAGCGCCGTTATCGGCGGGCTGGACAGGTTCACCCAGCGATGGGCGGAGGCGATAGGGGCTCACTTCCCAGATTCTCCGGAATCCGAGGTGGCCAAAGAGCTTCTGGAGTCAAACTATTCTGATATGTCGTCTCCGCAACGCCACCTGTGGGCCGATCAGTGGTTGGACCTGCTGGAAGCGGACCCGCCCAAAGAAACAGCCACCGAAACAGCCAATGGGGCGCCTGGCATTGACGAACCGGCGCCGGAACCTACTCCCCCAAAAACCAGCAAATACCGGCCGCCCCCCGGCGGGCTGACCGTGGATGCGCCGGTGGACCGGCTGCGCGGCATCGACACCAAACTGGCGGCCCGGTTCAAGCGTCTGGACGTTTCCACGGTGCGGGACCTGCTTTATCTGTTCCCCCGGCGGCACCTGGACTACTCGGCAATCGCCAAAATCTCCGAGCTTTCTCCCGGCCAGTTTTATACCGTCAGGGGAACGGTTTGGGAGGCCCGGACAATTACCCAGGGATACAAGGGGAAACGCACAGACACCGAGGCAGTGCTCGGTGACGAGACAGGCAACGTAAAGGTCATCTGGTTCGGCCAGAAGTACCTTGCCCGCACCCTCAAGCCCAACTCCAAGATCTCAATTAGCGGCAATGTCGACGTGTTCAAAGGCCAACTGGTCTTCCAATCTCCAGAGTACGACATCCTGGACGGGAGGCAGGAGCCGGTCAATACAGGCCGGCTGGTGCCCGTCTATCCACTGACCGAAGGGCTCACGGGGCGTAACGTCCGCCGTTTGGCCTGGCAAGGGCTGCAGGAATGGCTGGGCGGCGTCGAAGAGTTCCTGCCCATCGAGGTTTTGAGCAGGGCCCACTTAATGCCCTTGCAGGACGCCATTCTTCACGCCCACCTGCCCGACGATATGGCCGATTGGGAATCGGCCCGGCGCAGGCTGGCCTTCGACGAGCTGTTCACCCTTCAACTGGCGGTGCTGGCGCGGCGGCATCAGCAAACCCACGATGTCCAGGGAACAGCAATCGAGATTCAAGAAAAACTTTTGGACGCATTTTTCGGTTCCCTTCCCTTCCAGCTTACCGGCGCCCAACGCCGGTGCACCGACGAGATCCTGACTGACCTGCGCCGGGGCACCCCGCCAATGAACCGGTTGCTCCAGGGCGAGGTTGGCAGCGGCAAGACGGTGGTCGCCGTGGCCGCGCTGCTGGCAGTGGCGGCCGCCGGGTACCAGGGAGCGATCATGGTGCCCACGGAAGTGCTGGCGGAGCAACATTTCCAGACGGTAGCCAAACTGCTGAGCGGCCTGGCCAGCCCGGTCCAAGAGGACAATTTGCTGTCGGTTTATCTCGAGTCCTTGGGGAGATCCATCAAAGTGGGACTGCTTACCGGCAGTACCCGACGGCCGGTCAAACGAGAGTTGACCCGGATGGCCTCGGAAGGCAACCTGGACCTGCTCATCGGCACTCAAGCCTTGATTCAAGAAGGCGTCGCGATGCCCAAGCTGGCCTTGGCGGTGGCCGACGAGCAACACCGGTTTGGCGTTATGCAGCGGTCTGCCCTGCGAGAGCGGGGCGCCACCGTCCCCCACACGCTTATCATGTCGGCCACGCCCATTCCGCGAACCCTATCCTTGACCCTGTACGGTGACCTGGACATTTCCACCATCGACGAATTGCCCGCCGGACGGCAGGAGGTCTCGACCAGGTGGCTGCCACCCGAGCGGCGCCCGGCAGCCTACGGCTTCCTCCGCAAAGAGGTCCAAGCCGGCCGGCAAGGCTTTGTGATCTGCCCCCTGGTGGAGGAATCAGAAACCATCGAATCGAAGGCCGCCACCGAGGAATACCGGCGGCTGTCCCAGGAGGTGTTCACCGACCTGCGCCTGGGGCTGCTGCACGGGCGCATGTCCGCCAAGGACAAGGACTCGGTGATGCGCCAGTTTCGGGATGGCGATCTGGACATTTTGGTATCCACGGCGGTGGTTGAGGTCGGCATTGACGTGGCAAACGCCACAGTGATGCTGATCGAAGGAGCCGACCGCTTTGGCCTGGCACAACTCCACCAATTTCGGGGCAGAGTCGGCCGGGGCGAGCATAAAAGCTATTGCCTGTTACTATCGGATACCCAGTCGGAGGTGGCCAAAGAGCGGCTATCGGCCTTGGAGCGAATCCACGACGGGTTTCAGCTAGCGGAAGTAGACCTGGAACTTCGAGGGCCCGGTGACTTCTTCGGCACCCGCCAAAGTGGGCTGCCCAACCTGCGCATGGCCCACCTGTCGGACCGGAACCTCCTGGAACTGGCTCGGGACGAGGCGTCCCGGTTGCGAGAGCAGGACCCGGACCTGGCCGCAGCGGAACACGCGGCCCTGGCGGCCAGGGTGAATCGGTTCTTAGACCAGGTTAGCACTGAGGCCAGCTAAGCCCCTGGCACTCAAACCTGATTTAATATTGCCACACTCCCACTCCAACGGAGCATGAGGTACTAAGGCCACCATACTCCCTGGGATTTAATCTTAGGCAGGTCACCATGGAACAATTGACTCTGAAGCCGGTCCGCCACGTGGAAGGGGAGATCAAGCTACCCGGGTCGAAAAGCCTATCCAACCGCCTTTTGCTGATATCGGCCCTGGCCCACGGCACCACCGAGGTGCACAACCTGCTGGACAGCGACGATACGCAACACATGGTGGCTGCCCTACGCGCCCTGGGAGTTTCCCTGGAGCTCTCGGCGGACCGGACCGTCTGCCTGATCGACGGCCTCGGGGGGCCCTTCGCGCCGCAAGAAACCGGTCTATTTCTGGGCAATGCGGGTACGGCGATCCGACCTCTTTGCGCCGCCCTGTGCCTGGGCAGAGGGGTCTACACATTGACCGGAGAACCTCGAATGTTGGAGCGCCCCATCGCAGACCTGGTCGACACCTTGCGGCAGATGGGAGCAAGCATCGAATTTCTAGGGGAAGAGGGTTATCCACCACTGCGCATTCGCGCCGATGGACTTAGCGGAGGCAGAGTTTCCGTTAGAGGCGACGTGTCCAGCCAATATCTCACGGCCTTGCTGCTTGCCTCCCCACTGACCCAACAGGAGATGGTCATTGACGTCGAAGGCGACCTGGTTTCTAAACCCTACATCGACATGACGTTGGATGTGATGGCGCGGTTTGGAGTCCCGGTGGAGAATCAAGGTCACCGTTCCTTCCGCGTCCCGGCGAGACAAGGCTATCAGTCACCGGGGAGGGCGCTGGTAGAGGGCGACGCCTCTTCCGCGACCTACTTCCTGTCTGCTGCCGCCATCAGGGGAGGCACGGTTCGTGTCAACGGTGTGGGAGCCGACAGCGTACAGGGGGACGTTCAGCACGCCGATGTTCTAGCAAAAATGGGCGCTACGGTTCGACGTGGACCGGATTGGATCGAAGTTACCGGGGGAGAGCTTCATGGGGTGGATGTGGACCTGAACCACATACCCGACGCGGCGATGACCATAGCCACGACCGCGCTATTTGCCAAGGGCAAAACGGTTATACGTAACGTATACACCTGGCGAGTGAAGGAGACCGACCGCCTGGCTGCCATGGCCACCGAACTGCGCAAGGTCGGGGCGGAGGTGGTTGAAGGGCGCGACTACCTGGAGATCACGCCGCCAACGGAGATCGCCCCTGCCAGCATCGACACCTACAACGACCACCGAATGGCGATGGCCTTTTCGCTGGCGGCCTTGGGGTCGTCGGAAATCATCATTAATGACCCAGGCTGCGTGTCCAAGACCTTCCCCGATTATTTCAAGCAGCTAAGCAGTATTACCGTTAGCGACTGATCCCCTGACAGATTGCTAAACCGGGCGAAGGATAAATCCCGTCAATGCGGCTTCGCCCATTTAAATTTGGGCGGGTGGGCGGTCTTGATGCTAAATGTTCTAACGGCGGACCACGCCAGCAAAGACGACCAAAGCCATGGGCTGGGCAAGTTGGTTGGCGGCCGGAGTCGCCGTGGTTAACGTTGTTGTCCACCTATAGAAGAAATCCCCACAAGCCTTTCGACCCGTCTCTGATCCAAGATCTCCTTGGCGGCAGGGATGTGGCCTCGGCCGAACTGCTGCCTGCCGGCAAGTCCAACACCAACTACAAACTGGTATTGAGCGATGGCGAAGCCTATGTGCTGCGGCTCTACAGCCATGGAGACTCCCGGCGGGAAGCCTACGTCATGGACCTGGTTCGGGATCTTGTCCCGGTTCCTCTTGAGGTCGGCCACGGAGCAAACTGGTCGCTGTTCACGTTCCTAGAGGGAGATTTGCTGGAGAGGGTTCCGGAGTCGTCTGATTTGGCTGCGCAGTCCTTGGCCAGGATATCTTCGGTGCAGTTCCAGTCAGCCGGATGGATCGAGGCCGACGGGTCGGTTTCGCCCTTCCCTTGGCTGGGCGTGAGGGGATACGCCGCTGAAAAACTTGAAACCGCCGAGGTGCAGGGGTGGCTGGGGCCTGAGATGGTCGAGGCGGTGTTCCGGGTATTGGAATCAGAGCAGCAACGGCTTGCCGAGCTGGACGCGGACACCAGTTTGGTGCACGGTGACTTCAACCCCACGAACATACTCATCCGAGAAGGAACGGTCGGCGGAGTTCTCGACTGGGAGTACTGCCACGCCGGAACACCCTACATGGACATAGGCAACCTTCTACGCCATACCGCTGTCAAATACCACGGGCGGATCAAATCCGGTCTCCAGACGGCGGGGATGTATCTGCCCAAAGACTGGCGAAAGCGAGCCCAGCTGGCCGACCTAACCAGCCACCTGGAATTTCTGACATCCACCAGGTCCGATGCCTTCAAACGACAGTGCGTGGGCCGGGTAAGGAGATTCCTCCGAGCGTTCGAAGGTTAAGACGGGCGTGCAATGAGTCGGAGGGGGTCTTGGGCCTCACAAATTGAGCCCGCTTGGCTAGGATGTGGTCTTGAAACGGTATCCCACGTTCCAGATCGTCTCCACGAAAGAGCGGCCCGGAGCCTCGATCTTGGAGCGCAACCGGCGGACGTGTACGTCCACTGTGCGGGTGCCTCCCAGGTAGTCGTAGCCCCAGACTTGGCTGAGCAGGGCTTCCCTGGTGTAGACACGGCCCGGGTTGGAAGCCAGCAACACTAGAAGCTGATATTCTTTGTAGGTCAGGGCAACCCGCCTGCCGGCGACGGTCACATCGTAGCGTTCGAAGTCCACGGTCAGCTCGCCCGCCCGGAGCAATTTGGAGCCGGAAGGTCCGTTGACCCGGTAGATCGCTTGCTTGATCCTGGCGACCAGCTCGGATTCTCGCACCGGACAAAATATAAACTCGTCGGGATTGAGCGATGGGTCGTGGTCGGCGGTGTCTTCCTGGGGAACCACTGCCAAGACCGGCAGCTTTAACTGTTTGCACCGGTCCACCAAGTGGTGGGCCTGGGCTTGCTCCAAGGACGTCAAATCCAACAGCACGGCCTCGGCAGGCGGTGAGCCTGTCCCATCTTCCAGCGTCGACAGATCGTGTCCCACCTGGCAAGCCAAGCCCGCCCGATTGATCACGTCCAGCAAGGGCAATGCGCCGTTAGATTGGTCCGCCAGCAAGAAAACGCTATACACAGTAATACTCGGAGGGCGTCACACCCACTTTTTGTCAAACCATTAGGCGACCAGGCCAATCGAAGTATATCACTGGCTGATATCTCCGGTGGCCGTCATGGCGGCAGACATTAGGGTGCTTTCCGGCTCGCCGCAAATTGACGCCGCACCACGGCCCAACTATGATGGTCGATATTCGCACCGAGGTCTTTCCATGAGCACTCCGACTTTGACAAAAACTCCAAGGGAAGTTCGAGAGGAAATCCGGGCCGGCCGTTGGCGTGGCGTAACCTCGGGGGTGGCCCCGGGATACGTGCAGGCCAACGTCGCCATTCTGCCCAATGACTTGGCCTTCGACTTCCTTTTGTTTTGCCAGAGAAATCCCAAGCCGTGCCCGCTACTGGAGGTGATAGAACCGGGCCTTACCGAGCCGGTTCTGACCACCCCCGGAGGGGATATTCGCACCGACGTCCCCGGCTACCGGATCTACGAAAACGGCGAGTACACCGCCGAGGTGGAATCCCTGGTGTCTGTGTGGCGGGACGACCTGGTCACCTTCCTGCTGGGGTGTAGCTTCTCTTTCGAGGCAGCCATGACCGACGCCGGTATTCCCTTAAGGCACCAGGAATTGGGCCGCAATGTCTCTATGTACATCACCAACATAGCCACCACCCCGGCGGGGGTTTTCTCCGGCCCCATGGTGGTTAGCATGCGCCCCATCAAGCAGTCGCAGGTGGTCCGCGCGGTGCAGGTAACTTCCCGGTTTCCGGCAACCCACGGTGCGCCGGTCCATCTCGGCGACCCAGCAGCCATCGGTATCTCCGACATTTCGCGGCCCGACTTCGGCGACCCCGTGGACATCTATCCTGGCGAGGTGCCGGTGTTCTGGGCTTGCGGCGTGACCCCCCAGGCGGTGGCCCTGAATTGCAAGCCCAGCTTGATGCTGACCCACGCACCGGGCATGATGCTTATCACCGACCAGAGGGACGCCGACTACGCGGTGCTTTAGCCATCAGCTATCAGGATCGGAGGCCGATTATGGCGGAATCTATTGAGGACATTATCCTGGACCATGACAATCGAGGAGTGTCTCATCTGCGCTCCCATCTGCCATCGGACTTTTGCCGGCAGGCGGCGCAGTACATCATGGACCATCCGGGCGATGTGACCATCGTTACCGGTTTTTACATCCTGTCGGCGGGCAGTCCCGAGACCGACGGCCCCTCGGGAGCCTTGGCCATAGGAAAGGCTCTGGAAGCCCTGGGGCGGCGTGTCAGCTACGTTACCGACGCTTGTACCATGCCGGTGTTGCGGGACTTGGTGGGTAGCGACACCGAGATCACCGACTTCCCCATAGCGGACGTGGCAACCAGCCGACGGGTGGCCGGGGAAATCCTGGACCGCCTGAAGCCGGCGCTTATCATATCTATCGAGCGTTGCGGCCGCACCGGCAGCGACACCTATTTGAACATGCGCTCGGTGGACATTACCCCGCATACGGCGCGGTTGGACTACCTGTTCGAGGCCGGCGTTCCGTCGGTGGGCATCGGCGACGGCGGCAACGAAATCGGTATGGGAAATCTGGCCGAGTTCATTCCCGCGGTTGATACCCTACCCAAAGACCCGGCGGTGACCAAGGTCGACCGGTTGATAATCTCCAGCGTTTCCAACTGGGGCGGTTACGGCCTGGTGGCGGCGTTATCCCAACTGGCTGGGCGCAACCTGCTTCCCTCGGTTGAGAACGAAACGCGCTTGATCCACCGCATGGTGGACGCGGGCGCGGTGGACGGCACCACCGGCGACCGGAAATATTTCGTGGACGGATTCACCACTGAGGAAAACGGAGCGTTGCTGACCAGGCTGCACGCCGCGGTGGGGGGTTAGGCCGGGATAACTGCCTAGCTGTCATTCCGAGCTCGCCGCAGGCGGGCGAGGAATCTGGGGTGGGGGATTAAGCCATGGCAGAATACTACGTATACATCATGGCAAGCCACCGAGGGACATTGTACACCGGCGTAACCAACGACCTGGAGCGGCGGACCTACGAGCATAAAAGCGGTCTCGGTGGCGCGTTTACCAAGAAGTACAACGTTTCGAAGCTTGTGTACTACGAGAGCACAAGCGATGTGGTGTCGGCGATTGAACGGGAAAAGCAGATCAAGGCGTGGCGCCGGAGTAAAGGGTTGCTTTAATCGAGTCCATGAATCCCTACTGGGAGGATTTAGCCCATGATTGGGGTACCAACCCCGCGTCCCCGGACCTCTCGCTGCGCTCGGGGTGACAGACTAGAGCTACCACTGATTCTTCAGACGACCAAAATTTGGATCGGTCATTCGAGCCTAGGCCCATCGGCTCTCAGGTGCGCGAGCAGTTGCCGCCGCGTCACACCTCAAGGCTCACTTCTTCGTAGTCACCTGTCGTGGCTGCCAGCGCCTCGGCCTGATTCATTTCAAGGGCTTCCTTGAGAGCCGAGCGCAAATTCTCGATCAATTCCTTCCGGGATTTACCCTGAGAATTCACACCCGGGACTTCCTCGATCCATCCGATCCACCATGGTCCATCGGTCTGGATCACCGCAGTGAAGACCGCATTCATGAGATGGATTCCTCCTCGGTGGACTCGCTTCCCTTTTTCATAGGGACCCTGGACAGCGATGAGCCGATCCTACACCTATTCGGTTAGCTCGAAGGACGCCGGAGTCAGGATCTTTTCTTCCAGCACCAGCAACCGGCGCAGCTCGAAAATCTCGTCGCGGAACTGGGCGGCCTTCTCAAACTGAAGATTTTTGGCCGCCTCTTTCATTTGCACTTCCAGGTCTTTGACCACCTTGTACATGTCGGAGCGCGACATCTCTTGCCGCACCACCTGGTATCGCGTCCGGCTCTCTGCAATGGCCTTGATCCCCTCGGTGATGTCGTGGACTTCCTTCTGGATGGACTTGGGCTCGATCCCGTGCTCCTTGTTGAAAGAGTCCTGGATCACACGCCGCCGGTTCGTCTCGTCGATGGCGATACGCATCGAATCCGTAATCCGGTCAGCGTACATGATGACGTGGCCGTTGGAGTGGCGGGCCGTCCGGCCAATGGTCTGAATCAGCGACGTATGGGACCGCAGGTATCCCTCTTTGTCGGCGTCCAGGATGGCCACCAGACTGACCTCGGGCAGGTCCAGCCCCTCCCTCAGCAGGTTGATGCCGACTATAACGTCGTATACGCCCAGACGCAGGTCGCGAAGTATCTCGATCCGGTCCAGGGTCTGGATGTCCGAGTGCAGATAGGTGTTGCGGATGCCCATCTCCGAGAGATAGTCCGCCAACTCCTCGGCCATGCGCTTGGTCAGGGTGGTTACCAGTATTCGCTCGGCCCGTTCGACCCGCTCCCTGATCTGCTGGAGCAGGTCGTCTATCTGGCCCTCGGTGGGTTTGACCTCCACCGTTGGGTCCAGGAGCCCGGTGGGGCGAATCACCTGCTCGATCACCGACGCGCTGTGTTGCAGCTCGTAGGGGCCCGGCGTGGCCGAAACGTAGACCACCTGATTGATGTGTTCTTCGTACTCGTCGAAGTTCAGGGGCCGGTTGTCCAGGGCCGACGGCAGGCGGAACCCGAAATCCACCAGGGTGGTCTTGCGGGAGATGTCGCCCCGGTACATGCCCCGCACCTGGGGCAGGGTCATGTGGGACTCGTCCACGAACATCAGGTAGTCGTCGGGGAAGTAGTCCAACAGGGTCCAGGGAGCGCTGCCGGGGGGCCGTTGGGACAGGTGGCGGGCGTAATTCTCCACTCCAGAGCAGAAGCCGGTCTCCTGCATCATCTCCAGGTCGTAATTGGTCCGGCTCTCCAGGCGGGCGGCCTCTAGTATCTTGCCTGCGTCCTTAAGTTCCTTCAACCGCACTACCAGCTCTTCCCGGATGCCGATGATGGCCACCTCCATCTTCTCTTTCGAGGTGACGAAGTGGTTGGCCGGATAG
>JADFFS010000254.1 GCA_022568195.1 Chloroflexota bacterium
GTCCCGTACATCACCGCCTTCGACTGGGCATGGGAAGACTTTTACCCCCACACCGAGTTCTACAGAGGCGACCAGGGCTAGACGGCCAACCCCGCGGTTGTGGAATCAGAGGGCCGGTCAGGTGGTTTTATAATCCCC
The DNA here is from genome assembly GCA_022568195.1 of Chloroflexota bacterium. Lineage (GTDB taxonomy): Bacteria > Chloroflexota > Dehalococcoidia > Lucifugimonadales > UBA3495 > JADFFS01. The sequence goes on from JADFFS010000254.1 coordinate 139, forward strand.
ACTTCATCGCTGCACGGGTGGTGACTACCCGGATAGCGGCCGGAATGCTGGTTTGGCCGTTGATAGCCTACCGCCTCATTGCCGATGGCGGTTCGTTGGTTTTACGCCCGACAATGAAGGCTGTCGCAGGATGTTGGACAGGGATCAGGGTTGCCTCAGCGAGCCGTCGCCCCAGCCTCTGCCCGAAGTTTTGCCCACTTTAATCCCTTAATAGCACCATAAAATGCTATCGCCATCACCGGCGAGAGGCCGGCAACCAGAAAAGCTGCAGTAATGCCCGAATGCGCCGCAATGAAGCCCAGGGCCAGTGCGCCGCCGCTCATGGCCAAATCGCGGCCAACAGTGAAGGTGTTGACCGCGGCGCCTCGCTTCTCGTTGGAGACGCTGGCCGCAGCAAACGCCGTGAGGGACGGTATGGCGGCGCCCAGTCCTAGACCCAAGATAGCGGCGAGCACCAACAGTCCAAAGGCCGAGTGGGTCATAGGAATGAGCAAAACCGAGGCCCCGATCACTATCAGGCTGGGGAGGAAGACAACCGGAAACCCGTACCGGTCGGAGGCCCGGCCGGTTATCTGCTTTGCCGGAAAAGAGCCCAGAGCAACGATCAGGAGGAACAATCCTGGGTTACTCAGTCCCTGTTGAACTGCGTATATCGGAAGAATGGTGAAGGTCGCCATACGCGGCATCCATACTCCGAAATTTACCACCGCGGCCACCACGGCCTCTTTCCGGAAGCTGTCGCTCAGCTTGGGAAGCCTACGCAGGCCTTGGGGCCTGTAGGGATCTTTGACGAACAGAAAGGCAAGGACCGATGCGCCAGCGATGGCGGCAGCGGCCAGTGCCGCGAAGGTAAAGCTTCCTGCTTGGGAAGCGGTTCCCTGGGAGCCTGAGTCGAAACCCAGGAATTGCCCCAACATCAGCCATATGCCGATAACAGGCCCCAGGCCCAACCCGAGTTGCGGAAACAATCCGAACGCGGCTTGCGACTCCCCGCGGCGATCAGGAGGCACAACTTCACCGACCATCGTGACTATGGACGTGTAGCCCATGGCGAACCCCAGGCCGATCAGAAATTGACCCAGCATTAACACCCGTATCGATTGTGCCGATGCCAGGACCAGACAGGCAATCGCAATCAGCGCGATTGAGACCAGGGCAATCGGCCTTCTTCCCTTGCCATCGACCAGCCATCCCACGAAGGGCCGTATCAGTAACTGGCTCAACCCCATGATGCCTACCACCCTGCTAATGTCAGCGGCGGTTCCTCCTATGGCCTGAACGTGTAGCGGGAGCGTAGGATGCAGAATGGACAGGCTTGCGGCAAGCAGCAGAGTACCCAACGACACCAGCAGGAAGTTGGGGTTGAGGATTCGTTCCTCGACGTACTCCAGGGCGGCTGAGATCATGTAAATGTAGCCCTGGTCCTCGCCAACATCCAGGTATAGAGGCGCCGCAACCTGGTCTCCAACGGTAGAGATGCTTTCCGCGCCAGCTTTGATCTGGTCCACCTGTTGGGGAGTCAGGATGTGGCTCTTTACCAGGGTAACCGCGACCTCGCGTTCATCTTGCGTGTCGTAACCCAGGTAGACTTCTTTCCTGTTCCCCTCACCCAGCAACCGCAGCAGTCGATATCGCCCTCCACCAATCGTCGAGGGACGGCCTCGCACCAGCAGGACCGGAGCACTCGAGTTACGCACCAGATGGTCGGCGACGCTTCCGTGCATCATGCGGCCCAGTCCAGTGCGCCCGTGAGTGCTCATTACCACCAAGTTGTCAGAGCCCCTCTGGGCGGCCTCCACCATCTGAAATCTTGGGTCGCCATTTAAGATTCGATAGCTAACCTGTACGCCCTGTTGGCTGAAGGCATCCGCGCGATCCCTCAGGTAAGTTTCCATCGTCTGAGAGTCTGGGGCTTCGCCAACAGCATCGTCTGATGGTGGACCAGAATCCGGGCCAGAGGTATTTGATAGGACGTGAATCAGCTCTACGTCAAGATTCCCGGCCGTGGCAATCGCGCTGGCCTGCTGTAGGGCTAGCTCCGATAAAGGCGAACCGTCGAGAGGCACCACCAGTTTGCTCCATGAAATTTCGCGCTGACGGGCGTCATCTGTGGGACGATATAGCAAGAGCGGCAGCGCCGACCGGCGTAGCACTTGCTCAGCTACGCTACCGAGAGCCAACCGCCGTAATCCTGTGCGTCCGTGAGTGCACATCGCAATGAGGCTTGCACGGTGGCGGGTCCCCAAAGCCACTATCTCTTCTGCAATCTCGCCATGGGCAGTGTCGATGGTCACCTCAATTCCCCCCGCGCGTAACCCTTCAGCCAGCCCGCTCAAATAATCCGATATCTCGTTTTGTTGAGAGAGCCTGCCCTGTGTGGTTGAGCGTCGAAAGGGATGCGCAGCCATCCTACGGACGCTGCTCCCTATGGGAACCACCTGGACGAGGACTATCGAACTGCCGGTGGTGTGAGCGAGGGAGGCGGCAGGCGTTAGGATCTGCTCTGAATTCGGCGAGCCATCAAGAGGCACGAGGATGCGGTTGAATTCAGAGGTGACCATTTGAATGCTCCAATCGGATGGTGAATCAGCCGGATAATGTGCGCCGAACCGGCCAATCATAAATCGGGGCGCACTTGGCCAACGGCCTGCCAGTGGTGGTGGGCCATTTTTAGACTCTGGCGAATTCGTTTAAGGGTTGGCGATTGCGACGCCAACTCCGCGTTAGTGTGGAATTAGGATGAGCTAACTCACCCCAGCACCTCACGTATCCCTGCGATGACGTTATCCTTGTCGGGCAGGCAGAACCGCTCCATCACCGGACTGTAGGGAATGGGCACGTCGGGAGAGCAGACCCGCTTGGGGGGAGCCTTTAGCGCCCGGAAGGTGTCTGGGTCTTCGGTAATCCTGGCGCTGATCTCGGCGGCCGCGCTACAAGTGAGGCAGGCTTCATCTACGACGACCACCCTGCCGGTTTTCTGAACCGACGCCAGGATGGTGGCCGTGTCCATGGGGACCAAGGTCCTGGGATCCACTACCTCTACGGAGATTCCTTCCCGTTCCAATTCCTCGGCGGCGGCCAAGGCTTCCAGCACCATCTTGGAAATAGCCACCACGGTGACGTCGCTGCCCTCCCGTTTGACCTCGGCGACGCCTATGGGCACGGTGTACTCCTCCTCGGGTATCGCTTGTTTGGTGGGGCTGGCGGCCAGGATCTGGTCCTCGAAGAAAATCACCGGGTTGTTGTCCCGGATAGCGCTTTTCATCAGCCCCTTGGCGTCATAGGGAGAAGAGGGCATCACCAGCTTCAGCCCGGCCAGGTTCATGAACATGGGATGAGGACTCTGGGAGTGTTGGGCGGCAGCCGACCGGCCGCCACCGGTGGAGGCCCGGAAAACCAGGGGGAAGGAGGCTTGTCCGCCGAACATGTAGTGAATCTTGGCCATTTGATTGACTATCTGGTCCAT
>JADFFS010000090.1 GCA_022568195.1 Chloroflexota bacterium
GCAAGTCAGTGGGACAGGCAAGCACGTCAGCAGCGAACAGATGCCATTCCTTGACCGTGAATGCATGTGCAGCCGCCCGGAGATAGTCGGGGTAAGGTCTGGTGTTGGGTCTCGCTTTGTCGGACCCCTCGAACCGCCGCACATCGGTGCGATTGATCTGAATTCCCTTCCTGTTCGGACCCAGCTTTAGCTTCCTCGAACTCTCTTCAATGGCATCCTTCGCCACTCTCAGCGAGCGGTCTCCCCGTGCTTCCCGAAGTCTTTTTCGGATCGCGGGCAAGACGGGTTTGCTGTAGGTCATGCTTTTTTAATTGCAGGCTATCTGGCTTTACTGTTTGGCATCTTTATTTTAGGGCTGCCAACTGCTCCGCCTGGATGGAAATTCGGCTGTCGTGGTCCTTGGCGAATCGTTTGACACTGTTGAAGACGGAATCGGGATCCAGATGTGCCTCCGTGATTACATCGGCCTCTGTGCCGCCAGTCAGCCACTGATCATCCCAGTCGGATGTCAGCGAGTATTCTTCGGTTAGTGGTCCAGAGTTGTTGACCGGCCACATGCGCTTGGTGCCGGTGGTTACAATCATCATATCCAGGGTTGCGCCTGGAGGGAGCACCGATTCGCGGTAGCTTTGTGGCTGCCTGGTGAATAGCTCCTGGCTGATGGTGGAGATCACCTTGACGTTAATTCCCTCTGCTTCCAACTTGGGGAGCACATTAACCAGGTTCACCGTAGAAGAAGAGCCCTGCACCATCACGTAGCCATGCCTGGGCTTGCCTGCTTCAAAGTCTCTCAGCACGTAGAAGCCCTTTGCTGCGGCCTTGATGTCTGTGTCAGCGAACTTGTTGCGGTCAGCAACTGGGAAGTCTGGGCGGGCAACTTCTAACACGATGACGCCAACCTTGGGGTCTCGTGCAGCAATCTCCGCTGCAGCGAAGTAGCCTGCTGCCACGTCGTTATAGTCCCAGAAGCTCAGGGTAATTACCTGGTGTCTGGGGAACAACTTCCACACTTGAGGCGAGAATATACCGAAGTGGGTGCGGGCGTCGGCGGCGGTTTCCGGGCCGGAATGGCCTGCCATGATGTTCAATACCCCAACCCGGAAGGGGCTGTCCTGGTTCTGCTGGCTCCAGACCCGGGCCGGCAGGTACATGAGGGGCGTAAAGGCCCCGTAGCTGCCGCTGAGGGCCCATAGTCCGACGTGCTGATTCGGGTCCAGGGAAGCGGTTTGGCCCACCAGGCCTATGGCCGTGGAGGCGTTTCCCGCCTCCTGAATCACGGCCTTGAAGCGGGTCCCGGCCGGGTTCTCCACCGGGTCGTAGTGGCCCCAGAAGGACCCGCTTTCCACGTTGATCGAGTCTGATAGATCGGCTGCCACGGTAATCAACCGGTTGCCCGTGACGTAGTTCATCCACTTGATTATCTCGGATATGGCTCGGCGGGTGCCTCGGACCCTGCCGGGCTCCTCAAACAAGGTGATGGATACTTCCTTCTCCGCTCCTGTTACCGGGTTTCGGACTGTGACGGCCTGGGGCTCCATGGGCAAGCTGTGAACGCCCAGCCGAGGGTCCAGGAAGGGGTCGATTTTCCGATCGATCCGCAAAGGCAAATCGTCAATCACCGAATCACCGATTTCCACCAAACGCTCGGCCAGCCAGTCCCCCAGGCCATTCTTTTCCAGGACCGACATAGCGATGTCGATGTTTTGCTTGAACTGGATCAAGCGTTCCCTGGTGTCGGATACAGCGCCGTCCCTGATACCTTGGAACTCGACCCCGAAATGCTGCTCGAAGGTTGCCGCCAAGGCCTGGAAGTAGTCGCCGTTCATGGCGAAGGCGTAGGGGTGACTGTGGTAGCTAATGATTTGCTCGCCGTAGCCAGGGATGTTTCCGTTGTCCGCGCCGGGCCACCATCCCTTGACGGTACGGCCAACGACTATCATGGGCCTGTTGTCGGTGGGGTCCCAGTCCTCCATGGTCTTGAGGGCAGCCACCACTTGATCGTAATCATTTCCGTTGTCCAGAGCCAGGACATTCCAGCCGTAGGAGGCCCACTGGTCCTGTATCCGGTAAGCCTCGTACTCTGGCTTGATCACGCTGCCCACCAACTCGTCGTCGATGCCCGCGTTGTTGTAGGAAAGAAGGATTCTCAAACGCTTGCCGACCTGCTGGGCCACCGCTTGGGTTTTCATCTCCTGGGAGTGGCCGGAGGTCATGGCGAATTCACCCTCGATGGCCAGAATCTTGAGGCTGTCCGGCGCCCCAATTATGTCCCAGAACGCGGCCTTGCCGGCGGCGGTTGCTATCCCGATTCCCGAGGGTCCGCCATTGACGTCGTTGGTAAGGTCCGTGGTCTCCGCGTGGCCCGCCAGAGCCCTGATGCCGCGAATCTTGGCCTGGGCCATCAGGGGATGATCTTCAAGGTTGTACTGTTGCAGCAAGGTCTTCAACGCCCCAGACCCCCTGCGGAATCCCAAGGCATCAATCGACAGCATGGCCTGTTTCGGGTCCGCGTAGTAACGGTCATCACCTGTTTGGGCATGCTTCCGGGCCAGTGCCTCACCCATGATCATCCACATGGCGTAGGTCACCGGCGCGTTGTGCCCACCGGCCAGCATGAATTTGTCCGCGTAAGGGTGCTTGGGCCGGCGATAGTCAAAGCGGAGTCCTCCCAGCTCAGGGCCGACCAAGTGGGTAGTGACGGTGTAGGGGGTGTAGGCCAACGGTCCCCCAAAATGCCCGGTTTGCGCGTAGTTGCCCAGCAGGACCAGAGTCATCGCCGTCAAAAACCCCACGTCTTCAACGCGTTGCTTGTCGTAGTCCGGTAGGGCCACAGGATTGCCTGTCGTTTGACTAGACAGGGCCACGCTGTTCACTGTTGCCGTCGCCGGTGCGTTCGTGCTTGCCATTCCCTGATGCTCCCTTTCGTTAAAATACACTGGGTTAAATAATCGTGAATGTCCCCGAAAAGGTCGTTACAGCCGGCGCTCCGGCCCCGCGTTGATACGTCACGAGTTGTCGAGCCATACTATAACCTACCCAACGAAAATCCATAACCCAGGCTACAGGCCGTACAGGGTCCTGGCGTTACGGTCCAGGATTTTGTCCGCCGTGGCCGAGTCGATCTTGCCGTCTTCCCGCAGCTTCCGCAGGGCCACCAGCTCGGAAGAGGTATCGTTGTGCCCGTAGTCGGTGCCGATGACTATGTTCTCGTCACCGGCGGACTGAAGCACGTATTGGATATCATCGGCGGTCTGGCAGGCTACGTACATGCGGTTTTCCCGCAGGGTGTCCCGTCCCAACCAGTTCTTGCCGATCCTGGCGAATCGCAACTCCGCGTCGTTCAGGGCGTAGGGGACCCACTGGGAGCTCACCTCGATAAATGCCCACCTGAGGTCCGGGAATTTTTCGGGAGTGCCCTTCATCAGCAGATCGTGGAAGGCGCCCACCACCGTAAGCTTGAATTGGGCGAACCCCGAGTCTTGGCTGTAAAGGTCGAACATCCCAAAGTTCCCGGAGCTGGCGTGGACGCAGATGGGAAGGTCCAAGCTGGCGGCCTCGCGGTAAAGGGGGTAGAAATAAGGGTCCGACAACCGCCTGTCGCCCTCAACACCCCTCAGGTAAACGCCGCAAGCCCCGTGCTCCTTGCCGAAGTGGACCTCCTCGATGGCTTTGTCCAGGCTCATTACCGGGGGAACAACAACCCAGCGCAGGCGGCCGTTTCCCTTGCGCCAGATGTCGGCCAGCCAGCGGTTGTAGCTTTGGCACAAAGCGGCCTCGACTTCGGGACGGCGGGTCAGGGGTCTCAGGAAGATCGTCGGATACAGGACATGCACATCTACTCCCAGCTCGTCCATGTGGGCCAGCCGGGTGGCAATGTCGGACATCTCCCGGGCTTCGTCAGGCGTGTCCCTGCCAATGTTCCGGTTCTTGGCGAAGGCCCTGCCTTCGATCAACCAGTACTCCCGGTCTCCTCCCGCTTTGGGGACCACCACCTCGGGTTTAAAGGCAGCATCCCCGTCCACCATGTACTCCCAGGTTCGTTCCGTCTCCACAACATGGGCATCTGAATCGATTACCGCCATTGACCTATCCTTCTGCTTTGAGAGTAGAACTTTGAACGATCCTGTTCGCATCTGCCAGCGTAGCCCGGCGCGATTCGGTAGGGTCCGGTTTGACGTCGATTACCAGGGCCAGTTTAACCGTGGCGGCAACCCCCGACAAGCTCCCATCTCACGCCCGGTCATGGGGTTGACAAACGCCCGCCGGCACCCGCAGGGTACTCCAAGGACGTACCTTTGTCCGCTGCCTAGTGTACCGTCCTGTAATTAGCTCTACATCGGGGCTGGGATGACGGACCGGCTATCAAGCCATCTACGAGACACTGGGCTAAAATAACATCGTCTATTTCAGTTCATCGCGGGCACGCGTGTCGCCACGTGGTTCGCCAAGGAGATTTGCTATGGCTGAGTTGGGATTTGTCGGCCTTGGTTCCATGGGCGGCGAAATGGTCCGGCGTTTGCTGGACGCGGGCCACACCGTCACCGGTTACAACCGTACCAAGTCCCGGGCCCAGTGGCTGGTTGAAATGGGTATGCGCTGGAAAGACACTCCCCGTGAGGTTGCCGCCTCTTCCCAAGTCACCATGACCATGGTGTCCGATACCGAGGCCCTGCTGGCCGTGACCGGAGGACCCGGCGGGATTTTGGCCGGATTGGGTCCCGGGAAAATGTACGTGGACATGAGCACGGTCAGCCCGGCAGCCATCCAGCGGCTGGCCGCTCAAGTGGCCGAAACCGGGGCAAAGATGTTCGACGCCCCTGTGTCCGGCAGCCTGGTGACCTTGAGGGCGGGGCAGCTATCGTTCATGGTCGGCGGCGACCAAGAGGCCTTCGAGGATGTGAAAGCAATCTTGGAGGACATCGGCCCCACGGTAAACTACGTCGGCGCCAACGGTCTGGCCACAATGATGAAAGTAGCCCTCAACCTGAATCTGCCGGTGCAGATCCTGGCTTTCAGCGAGAGTCTGCTGCTGGCCGAAAAGATGGGGGTGCCCCGGGAAACCGCCGTGGAAGTGTTGATGAACAGCGTGGTGGCGTCTCCGGCTTTGAAATACCGCTTTCCTTTCGTGTTGGAGATGCCCGAACAACCCCTGTTCAACGTGAACATGATTCAGAAGGATGTGCTCCTGGCATTGGAGGCGGGCCGCGAGATGGGCATTCCCCTGCCAACAACCTCGGTCGTCAACGAATATCTCACCGCCGCTCGCGGCATGGGATTTGCCGAGCAGGACTTTGTGATTTTGTCCCAAGTCTTGGGACGCTTGGCCGGCTCGAGTAACGCAGAATGAACGGATTGAGCGGACATAGAGCACCGGATTCCTTCCGGCATTGGGGTACTCCAGGCCCACCTGCTCCTACAATACTAAAGTACCGCGCTGGAACCTCCTATACATCAGGATTATACTGAGCGCATGTCAGAGCCGTCCCGAATCCATCAGCAGGCCGGCCCGGCGATTGGGTTTTTCGTCGGGCATCAGCGGGAGATGTCCACCCTCCAAGCCGCCCTGGCGGACGCCCAGTCGGGCCAAGGCCAGCTGGTCATGCTGGTGGGCGAGCCTGGCATCGGCAAGACCGCCACCGCCATGGAATTCACCGAATTTGCACTTTCCCAAGGCGCCAAGGTGCTATGGGGACGTTGCTACGAAAGCATCGGCATGCCCTCCTACTGGCCCTGGATCCAGGCTATCCGCTCCTATGTCCGGGAACAGAGTCCAGAGCAGTTGCGGAAGGAGATGGGGTTCGGGGCCGGCGACATCGCCGAGATGGTGCCTGAGGTTGCGGAACGGCTCCCGGACCTGGAGTCATCCCCAGGGCTGGATAATCCCGAACAAGCCAGAGTCCGTCTCTTCGATTCCATCACCACCTTCCTAGAGCGTGCTTCGCAAGCCCAGCCCCTGGTGCTGATCCTCGACAACCTCCACTGGGCCGACCGGCCGTCCCTGCTGTTGCTGGAATTCCTGGCCCAGGAATTGGGGTCAGGGCGATTGCTGGTAATCGGCACCTACCGCGATGAGGAGATATCCGGGGATCATCCCCTGTTCCAAACCCTGGGCGAGCTTACCAAAATACAGCATTTCCGGCGCATTCCCTTGAGAGGTCTTACCCAGGAAGACGTGGGTAGCCTCATAGAGCTGATCGCCGGAGTCACGCCGGAGCAGGGGTTGGTTGAGGCCGTTTACCGGCAAACTCAAGGCAACCCTCTGTTTGTGACCGAAGTAGTACGCCTGCTGGTGCAGGAAGGCGTCGTAGGCAAGGGATCGGAAGCAGCGCCTGCCCAGGGTACATGGGACTCTTGGACCCTACGAATACCCGACGGCGTGAGGGAGGCCATCGGCCGAAGGCTGCACCGCCTATCCGCTGGCTGCAACCAGGTTCTCACCGTAGGCTCCATCATCGGACGGGAGTTCAGTCTGAACCACCTGGAGCAGCTCATTCCGGCCTTCTCGGGAGCGGACCTGCTGGAGTTGTTGGAGGAGGCGCTAACCACCCGGATTATCGAGGAGGTACCACAAGCAGTAGGCCGCTACCAATTTACCCATGTGTTGGTACAAGAAACCCTGGCCAGCGCCCTGTCGGCCACCAGACGCGCCAGACTGCACCGAGATATCGGCGAGGCGCTGGAGGGCCTGTACGCAGACGATCTGGATGCCCATGCCGCGGAGCTTGCCCACCACTTCGCCCAGGTCGAGCCGGGACTGGTGGACGAGAAATTCGTGGGCTACTGTTTGATGGCCGGGGAACAGGCCCTGGCCGGCTACGCCTATGAAGATGCGGCAGCCCACTTCCAGCGGGGCCTAGCTGCCAAAGAGCGCAAGCCAATGGACCGGGAAAAAGCGGACCTTTTGTACGGCCTGGGCCGGGCTCAAGGAGCCACCGGCCATGTTCAGGATGCCTGGGACTGTATGGGCCGCGCCTTTGACCACTACATGGAAGCGGCGGATGTCGCGGAGGCCGTGGCCGTGGCGAAATATCCACTGCTGTTCATTTCCGGTTTACCACAGGTAACTCATCTGGTCACTCGTGCCTTGACTGTGGTGCCTCCGGGCTCCCTGGATGCTGGTTACCTGTTGTCACGCTACGGCTTGCTGTTGAACCTTGAAACCGGAGATTACAACCGAGCACAGGAAGCCTTGGACCAAGCGGCGGCCATAGCACACAGGGAGGGCGACGCCGGCCTGGAAATACGGAGCTTATCCAGTTCCGCCGATGTGGACTGGTATCAGATGCGGGGTCGACAGGTATTGGAGAAGAGCCTGCGCGCTATAGAGTTGGCCCGCCGCGTTAACGACCCCCACGCCGAAGCATGGCCTCGCTTCCTCGCCGGATTCGTGCTGTTGGCCTCCGGCGACCCCACCGGGGCCGGAAATCAAGCTGGAGAGATGCTGGCTCGAGTTGAGACCCTGCGGGATAGGAGTCTCGGGGCCCAGGCCTGTCTGATAAATATGCACGCCTATAGATTGGTGGGCGACTGGGCGGCCTCCAGGGAATTGTGCGATCGCGGCCTGGCTCTGGAGCCCAAGCATCCGTGGCTGCTGGGACTAAGGGCGATTTTGGAGTATGAGGTGGGAGACTTCACGCTGGGAGAATCCTACTTGGAGCGGGCACTAGACGTCATGCGGGAGACGGCGCCTGGACCCAACGAATCAGAGTACCAGGTTCCTGCCTGGGCTATTCCAGTAATCAATCGCATATCCGGAAGAGAGGACCGCCTGGACCTGTCTCAGCAAGCGGCCCGAGTGGTGCTTTCGTCACCGTCCTGTACCCTCCGGCTCTCATCCCTCAGGTTTGGACAAGCGCTGATACCGGTCCAACAGATCGACGTGCACGAAGCAGAGCGGCAATATAAGGACCTGGCACCGCTCCGGGAAAGCGTGATGACCGGCGATCCGTTAACCGTCGGAATGGCCACCTTGGATCGAGTGCTCGGCCTGCTGTCGGCCACCATGGGCCAATTCGACCAGGCAACGGTTCACTTCGAAGACGCCCTGACCTTTTGCCGCAAAGCCGGTTACCTTCCCGAGTTGGCGTGGACCTACTGCGACTATGCCGATTGCTTGCTGGCACGAGCGCAGTCGAAAACGACTGTAGGGGCGGGTTTGAAACCCGCCCCTCCGGGCGAGGATCTGCGGAAGGCTGCATTGCTGGTGCAAGAGGGCACCGGCATCGCAGCCGACTTAGGTATGAAGCCCCTCATGGCGCGACTTGCGGTGCTCAACCAACGAATCTCGCCTCAAGCAGCGCCCCCTCCCGAGCATCCGGCTGGTTTGACACACCGGGAATTGGAAGTTTTGCAGCTCATAGCAACCGGCAAAGGCAACCGCGATATAGCTGATGAGCTGGTTTTAAGCGTCCGGACCGTCGAGCGCCACGTTGCAAACATCTACGGTAAGATAGGCTCCCGGGGCAGAGCCGAAGCGACTGCCTTCGCCTTCACCCACGGTTTGACCTCCTCCACACCGGACTGAGTATTTCCCGCCATCACCCAACAAACTCTTCAATCAGCACGGACTTTACCCAAGCCCCTAAATGGGTGTGTCTGACCGGCGGAATGGGTAGTTTCGCGGATTGCGGCGCTTCGTCCTCGGAGTAAGCTTATCGCCGTCGGGTGATTCGCCGGATGCTCAAGGCGAAGCCCCAGGTAACCGGCGGACTCCCGAACGATGCAAGCAGCATAGCGATGCGAAAGGAGTGACAGCCATGAACAATCACATCGGAATCGAATCAATTCATCACCTTACCCTCACAGTGAGCGACGTAGGGCGGTCCCGCGAGTTCTACACCAGCCTCTTCGGCTTCGACGTAGCAGGGGAGTTTGGACCCAGGGTGGTACTCATCAAAGGCAGTACCCTGTTGGCCCTGGGTCCAGCCCCGGATCCCAGCAAAGCCATATCCGGGGATACCTTTAACGAGAACCGGGTTGGCCTGGACCACCTCAGCTTCGCCGTTTCCAGCCAGGGAGAACTGGAAAAAGCGGTGGCTGTGCTGGACCAAAAGGGAGTGCCCCACGGGGAGATCGTTGACCTGGAGCCCTTCAAAATTAAGGTGCTGATGTTGCGTGACCCAGACAACATCCAGGTGGAGCTAACCGCTTCTTATGCCTGAGCATCGGCTTTACTCGAAATTAAAGGTTTCGCGCCGCTGCGGTCGCAGAAAAGCGGGGCACGGAGAAACGCGGCCAGGAGGCATCAAACATGGCTGAGAGGTTTCCAGAGATAGGAGAGCAACGTAGAGAGTTCATCGAACGGCAGAAGATGTTCTTCGTCGGCACCGCTGCGCCGGATGGCCGGGTCAACGTTTCCCCCAAAGGCATGGACTCTCTGCGGGTGCTGGGAGACAACCGAGTGGTCTGGCTGAATCTAACGGGCAGCGGCAACGAGACCGCGGCGCACATGGTGGAAAACGATCGGATGACCCTGATGTTTTGCGCCTTTGAAGGGTCTCCCCTGATCCTCCGGTTGTTTGGCCAAGCCAAAGTTGTCCATCCAAGAGACAGGGAATGGGGTGAGCTTTATTCCCTGTTCCCTCCCATTCCGGGGGCCAGGCAGATATTCGACCTGCACGTGGACCTGGTTCAAACATCCTGTGGCACGGGAGTTCCCTATTTCGACTTCAGGGAGGAACGCGATGACCTGAAGCATTGGGCGGAACGGAAGGGTGAACAAGGCCTGCACGAATTTTGGGAAGGCCACAACCAGGCCAGCGTCGATGGCAAGCCGACAAGAATCCTAGTCCCCTAGACCACTGCAGCAACAACGGGAAGCCGTCAGCTGGGATAGGGGTGACTAACGCTCGTGATCGCTGATTCCCCCGATTACGATTTGGTAGCCACCAGCATGGTGTAACTTCGCCCTGCCTTAAGGGCCAGACCACCGAAACTCGCTGTAGAGGCCGTGTTTGCCGCTCCCTTCGAATCGTAACACCTGGTCGTGTATTCGGTAATTGGAGCGGGCCATCACGTGCTCCAGGCCGTGGATCACGTTGTGCAAGTTTATGATCTTGGCAACGCCCTGGCGGTCCGCGCCCCGTATTGCCTCAACTTCCAAGCTACCCACTTCGCCGTCGCCTATTATCTGAAGCTTTCGTACGCGCGACTCCTTGCTAAAAAGAATTTGTAGCTTGCGCACCGTTTCGAACCTGCCGTTTGCGAAAAGGGGTGCGATCCTGGCCCAGGGGCCACCCTCTTCGCCAGAGAAGATATTGAGCAATGCCTGCTCCTGTTCCGGCGGCGCCGATTGATCCAGATACAAGACTGCCCGCCAGTTTCCACCCGCCATGGCAGGGCCGGGGCAATAGGCCGCTACTGCTGCGTTCAATCCATCGAGAGAGACGTCGCGATAGGCGCCATCCGCGATATGTACCCCCCAAATTGCCTCGCAGAATCCATAGCTGGCCCTCTGTTGGAAGGAGACATGACAGGGGCAAAGCAACTCGCAGTTACACCCCTCGAACAAGCTGCCAGCGACCCACCAACCTGTCGCCGCTGATGTCATTAAAGCGTCCTCCGGGAAGATTGAAATACCTCTGCCATTTACCTGGCGCTTCGGTCCAGCTCCACCAGAAACATCGGTCCACCCGAGCATGGGTAGGATTGAAGTCTTAGCAGCATCAGGCCATGGCGTCGACACCCCCCTTTCGATGAGGCGACAGCGTTTGGCGGTAGCTGGACCCCCAATGATGCTCTGGCAGGTGGCACTAGCCAGGCGGTCCAAGGCACTGTTGCCCGCAATGGAATCATCGAAATTCCCCAGCCCTTCCTCTCCGCGGCCCGCCGACGGCCCTAGAAAACGGAAACCTGGACAGCTTTCGTGTGGTGTGGCAGAATCCCAAACGATCAGACCACACACGCCAGCCCGTTTGGAATTTCCATGAAGCTGCCAACTATTGCACGGGACATCAACGCCGCCGCTCTGTGGGCGGGAGTTACCGCTTTCGTTTGGTACGCCTTCGGCGCGGTGCCGCTCCACATGGCCGTTGCGGGCCAACTAGGCCTTAGCGCCGCTGAGTCTTCAAGCTGGATATTCATTATCTGGACTAGCGGCGCCGTCGCATCCATCGCACTATCGGTCTTCTACCGCATGCCGGTACCCATTACGTGGAGCATCCCAGGCCTAATATACCTGGGGACGCTGGCGGGCGATTTCACTTTTTCCGAGATCGTGGGGGCCAACCTGGTGGCGGGTCTTTTGATACTGGTCCTTGGAGTTATAGGCGTTGGCGGACGCATCATGACCTGGCTGCCGCTGCCTATCGTAATGGGCATGTTCGCGGGCAGTATCTTTGGCTACGTCACCCGGCTGGTAGACGTCACCGTAGGAGATATCGCGGTGGCTGGCCCGACGGTGGGCGGATACCTGCTGGGCCGTCTTATTGGCAACCCGCGAGTACCTCCAGTTGGTCTTGCCGTGCTGTTCGGGGCAATCGCGATCCTTGTTGGCGGACAGGCCACGCCAGAAGCCATGTCCTGGAACTTGCCGTCCCTTGCCATCCCCAGGATGAGCTTCTCAGGGTCTGCCGTCGCCGCAATCAGCCTGCCCTTGGTTGTACTGACCCTGGGCCTTGGGAACGTCCAAGGATTGGGCTTCCTCCTGGGACAGGGGTACAAGGTACCGGTCAATAAGATAACGATTGCGGTCGGAATAAACTCGGTGATGAACGCACTCCTGGGAGGACATCCAGCGTCTGTGGCGCGCACAGGTGTCGCTATCCTGGCTGGTCCCGACGCCGGACCAAAGGCTCAGCGCTACTGGGCCAATCTTGTGGCCGCGACGCTGACGATGATCATTGCTTTAGCCGCCGGACTGGTCATCCCTATTCTTGCCGTCCTGCCGGCCTCGTATGTGTTTGCCCTGGCGGGACTGGCTATCTTCGCGTCCCTCCAAGATGCATTTGAGAAGGCTTTTGGCGGCACCTTACGCTTCGGGGCGTTGGTGGCCTTTGCGGTGGCGGCCACACCGTTCTCATTCGTGGGAATCACGTCGGCGCTATGGGCGGTGCTCGCGGGTCTGGCGGCCTCGCTCATAGCGGAACGGAGCCAACTTCTGGCTCACTGGCGGGAGCCGATTACTGAAGCACTTTGAGGCCAGGTCTGGGTCCTTGCCCAAAGCCCTCAGGGATGGCCTCATTCCGAGGCGTCCAAACTCCCTTGGAATATCTGGTCGAAGGCCAGCCCCCACGGGGGCCGCAAGAATCCCAGGGCCCTGACGTCCTCTAGCCAGAACCCGTAGGGAGAATGACGGGAATAGCTACCGCCACCCACCACCTTGCAGATCCGCAGCATGACCGACTCGGCCAGCTCGGCAACGGCGGCCTTGCCCAGACGGGTTTCCCGGTTTCCCGTGCTGGCCTGTTCAACCGCCCGCAACATCCCTTCGTAGGCCTGTTGGATCAGCCACCCTTCGATCTCTACCCTGGCCCACTCGGTCTGCTCGTAGGCCAACATGGAGTCTCGTTTCCGCTGTAGCTGCTGGCGGGCCGTCCCAATGGCGGTCTCCACAATACCGACCACGATCGCGGCGAACATGCACGCACCACCACCTCCAGCATTGGGTCTCTTTTGGATAGCCCCCGGCCAGGCGGAACGGGTCACGGGAAAGTCCTTAAAGGTCATTGCGTGGCTCTGGGTGGCGGTCATCCCACACCCATCCCACGCTGCCGCCAGCTTTACCCCCGTTGATCCATCCCAGGGGACGCCCTGCATGTCCATGAAGAACAGATCGGCTTCCTCTTCGCCGTCCGGGACCGCGACGGTAATCACGTAGGAGGTAATCCCCGACCCGCTGCCGAAATGCTTCTCCCCGTCCAGGAGGTAGCCGCCATCCTGACCGCTGGGCCGGGCCGTTGCCTTGGTCTTGGACGTATCCCCGCCGCTACCTGGCTCCGACATGATGGTGCCCCATTGGCGGCCGTCCTTGGCCATCTGGAAGGCCCAGCGCCGCTGCTCATCCCAGGCCTCCCGATAGGGATCAGGCGCTTCAGGCAGCGTCAACCAGCCCGTGTACTGAAGTACTGCCGGGTGCATGGACGCCACCAGAGATACCGAGGAGTCACCATGGGCCAGGGCCCTCAACATCTCGCAGATGGCCCGGTTCGACTGTTCGAAGCTCTCCCAGCAACCGCCGTGGTCAACGGGAACGGCCGTCAGAAGAAATCCGGTGTCCCTAAGCCGGTCGAAGTCGGCTTGGACCAGCTCCCGGCGCTGTTGCCGCTCCCTTCGCTCCCCAGCGAAATCGGCTGCAAGCTCCCGAACTTTTTCGAGGATGATTCCAGCGTCCTTGGCCGCCGTTTCACTTTGCGCCTGCATAGCACAATCCTCCTGGAGCGATGCGTCGTTGGGGTGATGCCGCCCATGTTCCGCCGCTGGGAAACCTAATATCCTTGATGTCAGGTCTTAAAGCGCCGCAGACTCCGACATGCCGCCAGTATAGTTGGAATGTTAGAGGGATTCCAGTGCAGTCAATCAATCCGGAGAAGCGATTTCGACTACGCCTCAGATTGGTAGCGCTTCGCACACATCGTGGGAGTTCATGGCGGCCGCCAGAACAGCGCTTTGCGCGACATGATTGGAGCCGGAGGCTCTTCAGAGACGCTGGTCGATCACGGCGTCAGCCCGGAGTGACCATAAACTAAAAAGGCCACGGGGCGATACCCCGTGGCCTCAGTATACCCCCACGCGCACCCGTGGAGGAAAGTAAGGTCTTATCGTCCCCATTCCCCCAGGTCGTCCATCAGCTGGTCGTGAGAGGGGATAACGGTGCTCATGGCCACCCGCACGTACTCACCCAGGTCGTCCATCAGCTGGTCGTGAGAGGGGATCACGTTGCTGCTGGTCACCCGTCCGAACTCGCCCAGGTCGTCCATCAGCTGCTCGTGCGAGGGGATCACGTTGCTGCTGGTCACCC
>JADFFS010000008.1 GCA_022568195.1 Chloroflexota bacterium
CTTCGACAAGCGCAGGGCGAACGGAGTTTCCCCGTTCGTGGTGAGCCCTTCGGCGGAGTTTACCCTGAGCCGAATCGAAGGGCTCAGGACAGGCTTGTCGAACCACATAGCTGGGTTTTCGGGTAGGCGTTTAGCCCGCCGCTCCAAGTCGTATGGACATTGTATAATGCCGAATACTTGGGTCGAAGCCAGCCGCTGGGCAGGATTGTCAGCCGCCGGCTAGCTCAACTACCCATGAACAGGAGTCGATATGCAGTCACAGAAGGCCCCTGACAATGTTGAAAACAGTGGATCACTGAATCCGCTGGGAGCCATACGGTGGCGCTGCATCGGGCCGCCCCGGGGCGGACGGGTGGTGGCGGTTGCCGGGGACCCTGCGGAGGCCATGGTGTTTTACTTTGGAGCCTGCGCCGGTGGGGTGTGGAAGACCTACGACGGAGGCACTTACTGGGAGAACGTTTCCGACGGCTTTTTCCGGACTTCGGCGGTGGGAGCCATAGCCGTGTCGGAAGTAGACCACAACGTGGTCTACGTTGGCATGGGAGAGTCCTGCATCCGCGGAGACGTTTCCTACGGTGACGGTGTTTACGGATCAACCGACGCTGGCGAGACCTGGTCACACCTGGGGCTTGAGGATACCCGTCACATCGCCAGGATAAGGGTACACCCTTTGGATTCCAATACAGTATACGTCGCGGCCTTGGGGCATGCCTTCGGACCCAATGAGCAACGAGGTGTCTTCCGTACCCGGGACGGTGGCGTTAATTGGGAACGGATACTGTACCGGGACGATAAGACCGGTGCCATCGACCTGTCCATTGATATCAACAACCCTCGTATCCTGTACGCGACACTGTGGGAGACCGTGCGAACACCCTGGAGTCTTACCAGCGGCGGACCTGGCTCCGGTATCTTTAAATCAGTGGACGGTGGAGATACCTGGCAGGAAATCACGGACAATCCTGGGTTACCCAAAGGATTAAAAGGCCGCATCGGTATCACAGTATCCCCGGCTAAGTCCGGCCGGGTATGGGCGACTGTTGAAGCTGAAGAGAGCGGAGTGTTCAGGTCCGACGACGCGGGCGCGACCTGGGAAAAGGTGAGCGACAACCAGGATATTCAAGGCCGCCCCTGGTATTACCAGCACATTTTCGCCGACACTTCTGATTCCGAAACAGTTTGGGTACTCAACTACGGGGCCTGGAAATCCATTGATGGAGGAAAGACCTTCGAACAGGTAACCACGCCTCACGGGGACAACCACGACCTGTGGATCGACCCCTTGGATCCCCAACGGATGATTGAAGGCAACGACGGTGGCGCTTGCGTCAGTTTTAACGGTGGCGCAACATGGTCCAGCATCTACAACCAGTTGACCGCCCAGTTTTATCATGTTACCGGAGACGACAGGTTTCCTTATAGGGTGTACGGTACCCAACAGGATAACTCGGCTATTTCAGTACCCTCTAGAAGCCATAAAGGGGCGATACCCTGGGGTGACTGTTATACCGTTGGCAACTCGGAAAGCGGTTATATTGCCGTGCACCCCAAGAATCCCAATGTGATCTTTTCCGGTGCGGTGGGCAGCTCCCCGGGCGGCGGTGGCAATCTGCTGCGTTACGACCACGATACCGGACAGGTAAGGATAGTTACGGTTTGGCCGGAACTGCTTACCGGCCGGGGCGCCAAAGAGATGAAATACCGGTTCCAGTGGACCTACCCGATCCAGTTCTCACCCCACGACCCCGGCGTCCTCTATGTGGCGGGCAACATGGTGTTCCGCTCCAATGATGAGGGTAGTAGCTGGCAGGCTATCAGCCCGGATTTGACCCGCAACGACGTTACCAAGATGGAGCCTTCGGGCGGTCCCATTACCAAGGATACCTCCGGCGCCGAGATCTACGGGACGATTTTCGCCTTCGTGGAATCCCCTCATGAAAAGGGTGTTTTTTGGGCTGGCTCCGATGACGGATTGGTCCACATCTCCCGAGACGGGGGCGAATCTTGGGACCAAGTTACCCCGCCTCCCCTGCCACCGTTCACTTTGGTCAGCATGATCGAGGTGTCACCCCATGACCCGGCATCGGCCTACTTGGCTGCAACCCGGTACAAGCTGGACGAGCCCAGGCCCATGCTATATAGGACTCGCGACTACGGCCAAACCTGGACGGAAATTACCTTGGGAATTCGGGAAGGCGACTACACCCGGGTGATACGGGAAGACCCCCAACGCCGCGGCCTCCTATATGCCGGGACCGAGACCGGGGCGTATGTCTCCTTCGACGACGGTGATTCCTGGCAATCGCTGAGCGCCAACCTGCCCAGCGTCCCGGTGTATGACCTGATGGTGAAAGAGGACGAACTGGTGGCCGCCACTCACGGGCGTTCATTCTGGATCTTGGATGACCTGAGCCAGATCCGCCAGATTGCAGACAATCCACCGGATCAATCCTTCCGGCTTTGGAAACCGGGCCGGGCCTACCGGTTGCGCTCGCCCTTCGGGTCCCGTAAGCCCTCTCCCGGTAAGCATTACCGGCTATCCCTGGGCGCCGACGTGACCTACACCGAGTCGGTGGGCCCGCGTAATGAAACGGTCCGAAAATTCCTGGACGCGGGCGAGAATCCGCCCCACGGCGTGGTAATCCCTTATTTTTTCGCGGAAAAGCCGGAAAGCGATGTGACCTTGAGCATCCTGGACTCGGCGGGGCAGGAAATCAAGACCTTCTCCAGCGTCGCGCCGGAGGAGGACACGGCCGATGGTGTGCCGGAGCTAGTGTTGGCGGCGGAAGCCGGGGCCAACCGCTTCGTGTGGGACATGCGCTTCCCGGCTGCCCACAAGATGCCTGGAGACAAAACCACCGAGGATATCGTTAGCGGCCCCTTGGCATCGCCTGGGACCTACCAAGCCAGGCTCATGGTTGACGGGCAGACCCAGACCCAGACCTTCGAGATCGTCAAGGACCCACGGGTTCCCGCCAGCCAGGCTGATTTCGATGCCCAGTTCCAGCTGCTCATGCAAATCCGAGACAAGCTGTCTCAGACCCATGACTCCATCAACGACCTGCGCAGCGTCCGGCGGCAGGTGGATGAGTGGGAGCAACGGGCGGAGGGGCGCCCCTCCGCCGAAGTGATCTCCGCCTCTGCCGCTTCGCTCAAGGAACACCTGAGCGCGGTGGAAGAGGAGTTGATCCAGGTAGGCTACAAGGGCGCTCGAGACCGGCTGCACTTGCCGGTGAAGCTGAACCGCAAGCTGGCGGAATTGACTGCGGTGGTGGCCAACGCCGACTTCGCGCCGCCTCAGCAGGCCTACCAGGTCTTCGAGGACCTGTGCTCGCGCATCGACACCCAGCTTACCAGCCTGCAGAAGATTATGGACGATGAGGTGCCACGCTTCACCAACCTGGTCCACGAAATGGAGATTCCGGCCATTGTACCCAACGCAAGCCGGCCGCGATAACGTTAGAAAAACAGCGGAAAATTCGCAGCCGGATGGCCTGGTAACTCGCTATTTCCGTCCAATCCCCTCAATTTGTATTCCGGCAACGCTAAGTGAGGTGTGGTACCATAAGTCGCAACCTGACCGCCGGAATCCTTCAGTACGCGGGGCAGTGCGCAGGCCACCGGCCTAACTGGAACAGGCTGGCCCGGTCTCCAGGCTCCAGACCCAAAGAACCCTCCTTCAGATTGATTGGCTGCCCGGTGGTTGAACGGGAAAACGAGACGGAACCGGAGGACAACTCTACGTGATACAGGCTGGCCAAGTTTCATTCCCCGGCCGGGGTGACGCCACCTCCGCGTTGGAGGAGCCCCCGAGCATTTCGCCATCGAGCGAATACCAGGAGTTGACCCGCCTCATCCGCGAACGAGGCCTGCTGGACAAACAACCTGGGTATTACGCTTTTAAGATTCTCTCCACCCTGGCATTGCTGGCTGCCAGCATAGCCCTGGTGGCCATGGCAGAAGCCCTCTGGCTGCAACTCCTCAGCGCCGTCTTTATGGCCCAAGTGTTCGTGCAGATGGCGTTCCTGGGCCATGATGCGGGCCATCGGCAGATTTTCCGCTCTGTGCGCCGGAACGACTGGGTGGGCCTGGGCATCAGCTTCTTGCTGGGCATGGAGCGCACGTGGTGGGTCGACAAGCACAACCGGCATCACAGCAACCCCAACCAGACCGGCCTGGACCCGGACATCGATATTCCGGTACTGGGTTTTACCGAAGAGGATTCCCTGTCTAAGAGTGGCTTTTACCGCCTAATCGTCCGGCATCAAGCCTGGTTTTTCTATCCGATGTTGACCATGGAGGGGATGTTCGGCTTGAGATTGGCGGGTATCATCTACCTGCTGCACAGTAAGGTCAAGTACCCGGGTGTGGAGCAGGTCCTGTTCGCCGGACACTTTGTGGTCTACTTTGCCCTGCTGTTCTACCTGCTGCCTCCCTGGCACGCGGTAGCATTCATCGTGGTCCACCAAATGCTGTTCGGCCTGCATATGGGCTTTGTTTTCGCTCCCAATCACAAGGGCATGCCCATCCTGGATAAAGACAACGAAATGGACTATCTGACCAAACAGGTGGTAACGGCGAGAAACATCAAGTCCAACCTGGTGGTCGACTTCATGTACGGCGGCCTCAACTTCCAGATCGAGCACCACCTGTTCCCCAACATGGCCCGCAACAAGCTGGGCGCGGCGCAGGAAGTAGTTCGGTCCTTCTGCCTTTCCCGGTCCACTCCCTACCACGAGACGGGCGTGCTGCGGTCCCAGCGGGAAATCCTGAGCTACTTTCACCGGATGAGCGCGCCTCTGAGAAGCAAGGCAGTCTGAGACTACATCGCTGTCAGCGGCGTTACCGGCGCACGCCCACAAGGCTCGAGAGCTTCACGTGCGACTGCGTCTGTGGGAGATCCCGGGTCACGCGCCACTCAACCAGAGCGTTATCATTCCTCTCGTAGACTTCGAGTACAATGCCCTCCCCGAACGACTCGCGACTATTCTGATGAAAAGCCCTGCAACCAACCTGAATCATCTCGCCCTCCCGGCATCTCTTTAAGCTTGTCTCGCATCCCCAGACCCCTCGCGGAGTTTATCCTGAGCGGAGCCGAAGGGCTCGGGGTGACAGACTGGGCCGCACCGAATGGATTCCCTAATCCGGCACTAGGTCCGCCAACCGGGGCATGACGTCCTGGGCCAGCAGACGCATGGAGTTTTCCCAGCCGGCCTGGTCCGCCACGTGGTCGTAAATCAGGACCAGCAGGGTGCCGAACCCGCCGGCCATGTCGTACAGGTGCCGCAGCTTGGCCTCCACGGTATCCGGCGAGCCGATGAGCCACATGTGCTCCGCCATGTACTCGGGGGTAACCGCCGAGTCGGGCACGTCGGGGTCGTGCTTGAAGGTCTTGACCATGTCAAATTCAGCGAATAGCGGAATGAGATAATCTCGCCACACCCGCCCCAGCATGCCGTTCACGCTCTTCTCGTAGGCTTCGTCGTCGCTATCGGCCACGTACACGTCCCTGACGATGCGCCAGTCCCGGCGGGAAGGCGTCCTGCCGGTGCGGGATGCTCCCTTGAGCACCGATTCCCAGTGGCTAGCGATGTACTCGCTGTTAAGGCCCAGGCTCAGGGGGAGAAATCCCCGCTCCCCGGCGATTTCCAACGTCTCCGAGCCGATGCTGGCCGCCGCCACGCCGATGGGAGGATGGGGTTTCTGGTACGGTTTCAAGAAGTACTTGAGGAACCCGTACATGGGCTCGGGCCGGTTGACGTTCCAGTATTTTCCCTTGTACTCGAAGGGACCGTCGCTCTCCCATAGTTTCAAGATTATGTCAAGAGACTCCCGGGTCATCTCCCGGTGCTGGCCGGAGGCGCCGTCCACGTCGAACAGGGCGTAGTCGCTGGGCAGACCGCCGGACCCTATCCCGAACATGAACCGCCCTTGGGCCAGATGGTCCAGGTAAGCGACCCGATGCGCCAATTCTGCGGGGTGGTGGTAGGGCAGCAGGTGGGCCCCCGTGGCCAGCACGATGTTCTTGGTGCGCATCAAAGCCTGGGCAATCATCAAGTCAGGCGCGGGGATGGGCTCCCAGGGACTGGTAAAGTGTTCGCCGATCCAGGCTTCGTCGTATCCCAGGTCATCGGCCAAGGTCAAGCAATCCAGGTCCCACTGATGGGATTCGTAAATGTCGCGTTCCGGAGGATGGGAGGGCATCATAAACAGCCCGTACTTCATGGTTTTCTCCTAGTTATGGTTAGACCGGATACTACTCCCGCCGCCGCCGGTACGTCCAGCCCAGCCTTTCGTATAGCCCAGCGGCGGCGTACACTGGTTGACGGCCTGCGACAGCCACCGGGGTGGAAAGGGTGTGCAGGCGCTTAATGTTGACAGCTAGGAACACGTAAAGATGTCTTTCGAATGAAAGTAAGGGGGTTCGCCAGCCCCAGGACCAGGTTGCGAGGCGTTTTCTATGGTTGGTGGCTCACTGGCGTGGCCGCCTTGATTTTGGTCATGGGCACGGTGCCCATATTCCAGGGCATGCCCGCCTGGTTCGTGGTCCTGGAACGAGAGTTTTCATGGAGCCGGACCCAGCTTTCCCTGGCCTTTTCCTTGACCCGGGCGGAGGGCACCGTCATGGGGCCCGTGGCCGGCTACTTGGTGGACAAGCTGGGCGCCCGGCGCATGGTCCAAATCGGGCTGCCGGTGATGGGTGTCGGGTTCTTGCTGTTCAGCCAGGTGCATAACCTGTGGCAGTTTTATGTGGCGTTCGTGGTTATGAGCATGGGAGCCGGCCTGGGGACCTGGTTACCCATGATGACCGCGCTGAATCACTGGTTCCAGGCCCGGCGCTCCATCGCCATGTCCCTGGCTATGGAAGGCTTCGCCGTCGGGGGAATCTTGCTGGTTCCGGCGCTGGTCTGGGCCATCGATCCAGAGCAGCCGGACCGCTTGGGATGGCGGCTGACCGCCGCGATCATCGGTTTGGCGGTCATCGTCTTGGCCTTCCCGGTGTCCCAGCTGGTGCGGAACAGGCCCGAGGACTACGGCGAGGTTCCCGACGGCCGCGCCGCACGCGCCAGGCTAGAGCGGTCCACGGAAGCCGGCGCGCCGCGGGTTCAAGGCCCTGAATACACCTGGCAAGAGGCGCTGCGCACCCGGTCCTTCTGGGTGATCACCATTGGGCACGCATGCTCATCCGTCGTGATTGTAACCCTGACCGTTCACCTGGGGCCCATGCTCACTGACCGGGGCTTCTCGCTGCCGACAGTGGGATGGGTGGTGGCCACCTATACCGGGGTTGGGGCGATATTCACGTTGATCGGCGGGTACATAGGGGACCGGGTGCCCATACGCTGGGCGCTGTTCGGGTTCTCGGTGATTCAGTCGGCGGCGGTGGTGGTGATCCTGTTTGCCGAAACTGCTGCGGCCGTCTACTTGTTTGCGGTGGTCTTTGGCATCGGTTTCGGAGGCCGCACACCGCTGACCTCGGCCATTCGGGGCGTTTATTTTGGGCGCCGGGCCTTCGCCAGCATTACGGGCGTATCGATGATCCCCATGAACATCATGATGCTGGTCTTCCCACTTTTCGCGGGGATCATGTTTGACCTGAAAGGCAACTACAACATACCCTTCGGCGCGTTAGCGGTTGTCAGCTTCTTCGGCGCCGCCCTGTTCCTGTTGCTAAAGGAGCCACAGCCTGCCGACCAAGTCTAATGAGGGGTGGCTGGACCAAATCCCCCTTTCGTCCCCCTTTGTTAAAGGGGGATTGAGGGGGATTTTTGCGGGCCGATTAACAATCAGTGCAGGATCAGGAGCTGATGCTCTTGCCCAGGAGTTCCTTGATCTCGGTTACCGTTTCCTGCTGCCAGGCCTGGGCTCGGGAAGCCGTCCGCTTGCGCCGCTCCAGACCGAATTCCTGCTCGGTGATTTCTGGATTTTCAGCCCGGATAGCGTCGGATATCTCTTCCATCTCCCGCTCGGCTGACTCGGGCCGCTCGATCCAGTGGCAGATGTATTGATGGTCCCGCGTGTAGAACACGGCGACGGGGATGGACATCCACTCGCCGTTCTTCAGGAACTCGTTCATGATGTCGTGGTGTTGGTCTCTGGGGAAGATGCTCATTTCCAATCCTGCGGCCTCGCATATTCGGGCCAGCACCGGCATCCCCCGGATCACATCGCCGCACCAGTCTTCGCCCAAGACCAGCATCTTGGTAGGGCCATTGGGCTGGCTGGCCAGCTCCTTTAGAGATTGGGTGTCTTCGGGAGTAACCTGGAAGTTTTTGTAGAAATCCTCGAACCTGGCTTTGTTGACGTTAATCTGGTCTATGTAGGCGCTGTAACCAAAACCTTCCGAGAAGCGCTGGGGTGTTACGACGCTGGTTTCTCTGGCCATGTTAGTCTCCTTAGCACTTAAGGTCTTTGCCCCGGGTCAGTCTGCAACTGGTCTGCCGGATATTAAGACGGGCTTCCAGCCCGTCAGCCAATTTCTCAACCTTTGTGCCCTTCGAAACCGACCTCTACTTTGCCATCGGGATACACAATGATGGGCACGTTGTCGCCGTATAGTAGGGCTTCATCCAAGGTGTCCTGGCTCTGGTCGACCCGCCGCTCATCGTATTGGATACCCTGTTTGGCCCACGTATCGCGAAGATGGTCGCAGGCGGGACAAATGGTCAACGTGTATACCACCGGAATATCTGCCATGTATAGCCTCCCCTACGCTGGGTTAAGCCATTTTACAACCCATTACGGTGCCTGTCATCCTATTAAGCTGTCTTGTGCCCGCAGATTGCCACGGCTATAATGGCGCTGATTTCGCAGGGCGAACTGAATTTTCGCAATGCGGGACCGATTTAGCGGGGTAATGTTCTCGCATGGTTGCTGAACCGATCCCTGGAGACCACCCAGCAGGTAGCCACGCCGGTCTTTCCTCCCGAGGGCTCCTGGGGCAAGTTAGAGAAGGAGATAGCATGATCGCTCTGATAGTCACGATTCACATCAAGCCGGAACATAAAGACGCTTTTATGGCGTCATTGGAGGGCGACGGCCGGGGGTCTAATAACGATGAACCCGGTTGCCTCCAGTTTGACGTGCTCCAAGACACCGAGGACCCCAACCGGATCTTTTTATACGAGATATACCGGGACGATGCAGCCTTGGAGGCCCACCGGAACGCGCCTCATTTCCTCAAGTGGCGCGAAGAGGTGAAGGACTGGTTTGCTGCAGAGACTACAAGGCACATTGCCACGCCGGTCTATCCCCGAGACGCCGACTGGAAGAAGCGGGATAGAGTCGCCTAATAGCCGGAGCGTTGCATAGCACCGTTGCCGAAGCGTAGGGGCACGGCCCCGACACAATCGGGGTGCCCCTACACCTATCTCTGCCGTTCCAACACCTTCTTGAATGCCTCCAGGAAGGCGGCCACCTCGTCCTTGGAGATAACGGTGGAGAGGCCTCCCACCAGGTTCGACGCCATCAGGACGCCCTCGTTCATCATCCCCAAGAACACCTGGTTTCGCAGGGCCGAGTTGTCCCTGGCCACATCGCGGTAGTTGTGGATAGGACCGTCATTGAAGTGGATTCCGAATAACGACCCCAAACCCGTGGCTTGTACCGGCACCTCCAGTTCGTTGCAAACATCCCGGATTCCCTGGCGCAGTTCCTCGGTCAACTCCGCCAGGTCGCGATAAACCTCGGGCGTCAGTTGCTCCAAGGTGACCGCCCCGGCCAGCATGGTGACCGGGTTGGCGTTGAACGTTCCAGCATGGGATACCTTGGCGCCCTTGGTGGGGTCGTAGAGCTCCATGATGTCTTGCCGTCCGCCGAAGGCCCCTACCGCGAAGCCGCCGCCGATAACTTTACCCAGGGACGTCATGTCGGGAGTGATCCCGTAGTACTGCTGGGCGCCTCCCGGGGCCACCCGGAAGCTGATTACCTCGTCGAAGATCAGGATGATCCCGTTGTCCTGCGTAATCTCCCGCAGCATGGTCAGAAACTCTGAGGACCCGGGTACCATCCCCACTGAACCCATCACCGGCTCCACGATCACCGCCGCCAGTTGGTCTTTGTTTTCTTCCAGGATCCGCCTGGCGATTTCGGTTTCGTTGAAGGGGATTATCACCACCTGGTCCAGCACTCCGTCGGCCAGCCCAGCGCTGCCGGCTACTGGTTTGGGACGATCGGGGTCTCCCGCCTGCTGCAGGTCGACCCGGACGCTGATCGAAACGGCGTCGTGGGTGCCGTGATAGCCGCCCTCCACCTTGGCGAACAGGTTCTTGCCCGTAAATGCGCGGGCCGCCCGTATTGTGTTCAGCGTCGCCTCGGTACCGGAGTTGGTAAACCTGACCAGGTCGAAGCTGGGTATCCGCTGGCACAGCAGCTTGGCCAGCCGTATCTGGTGCTCGTTGGGAGCGTTGTAGACCACTCCCCGGTCCAGTTGCTCATGAACCGCCTGCATCACGGTAAGGGGAGCGTGGCCCAGGATCAGGGTGGTCATGGTGTTGATGAAATCCAAGCGCTCCACCCCGTCGGCGTCGGTCACGTGGCAACCGGAGGCCTCGGTGACGAAGATGGGGTAGGGTTCCCAAAAGATGGAATGGCGGCTGTCGCCACCGGGCAGGTATTCGGTGGCTTCTTGCCACATCGCGCGGGACTTGGGTGTCAACTCCAGGTAACGGGTTAGCTCGCCGCTGGCCTGAGCCATGCCGGTCCCTCCTGAAAAACGCTGAAGTTCGGCCTGATGTTGGAACGGAGAACGACCCACATCATAGAAGGGCGTAGCCCGCAGGTAAAGGGGCCTACGCGGCGGTGGGGACGGGAGCGCCGGCTAGCTTGGGGAAGTAAATTCGCCGAAGGGCTCCGCTGCCGACACTCAAGGTGATGACAATTACAAACAGTGCCCCGCCCACGGCCATTACCACCGGTGCGTTGAACAGGTCGGCAAAGGCAGCGTTGATCAAGTTGGTGACTGCCATGCTGCCGCCAACGTGGACGGAGTACACCCCGGACACCCGGCCACGAACGCTATCATCGGTCATCGACTGGATGACGGTGTGGCTGATGGTCATGAAACCCGCTTGATTGGCACCCATGGCTACCGCCGCGAGAATGGAAAGCTCCCAACTGGAGGATACCGCCAGCAAGATCGGGCCCAGCCCGCTGGTGAAGCCGAATACTAGGAAAAGGATGCCCCTCGTGGTGGTGCTCCGGACCCCAGCTATGAAAATCGATGTGACCAGAGCTCCCCCTCCGACCGCCCCGATCAGGTAGCTAACGCCCACGGAGCCCGTATCCAGTTTTTCTACGGAGATGGCAGGCAGCATCGACTCATAAGACATGGTCAGGGCGCAGTGGGCCAACACCAGCAGGACCATAGCCAGAATCTGGGGACGGCTGTAGACGTAGACGAACCCGGCCGCTAGGTTGCGCAGAAAACTCTGGCTGGTGTCGATTACGCCTCTAGAGCGAGTCGTGATGCGAAAGACCTGGATCAGTCCAAGGGCGTAAAGGCCGCTGCACACCCAAAAAGCCGCGTATATGTCGACAAATCCCAGCAGAGGTAATATTGCTAGCGCCCCTATCATGCGGGAGCCCTGCTGGGTAGCCTGGTTCAAGGCGATGGCGTTGAGGAGCCGTTCCTTGGGGACCAGGTTGGGGATCAACGACTGGGTCGTGGTCATGCGTGCCGAGGCGATGGTCCCGTTTAACAGGGCCAAGAACATCAAAAGCCAGGGCCCCGCCATGTCCAGCATCACCAGTACGGCCAACACTATGTTGTGCGCCAGGTTAAACGTGAAGGCCCAGCGTAGCACGGTCTGGCGGTCAAAACGGTCGGCCAAAAACCCTAAGAGAGGGGTGGCAAACAAGCGGGGAATCATCGCGGCGAAGGTTACGATCCCCACCCACAGTGAGCCTTCGGTGATCTCGTAGGCCAGCCAGCCCCGGGCAATGATCAGGGCCCAGTTGGCCCCTCCGGCGGCGGCGTTGGCGGTCCACAGGCGACGGTAATCTTGGAACTGGAGTGCGAGGAGATACCGGTCCCGTGTTGCAGCCAGCATTAATATACCGTCAATAAATAGTAGGAGGCCTCGGGTATTATAGCAGCGCCAGCTATAGCTGGGAACCCGATTGAGCGTGATTTGCTTGACGCTGTTGGGACGCCACACTAAAATCCTCTGGTCGGATCCTCGACGCCCCGGTTACGCATCCCGACGGCGACTAGCCCCATCCTAGGTCGAATGGCGAAGCATCATGCAATCCGATAACGCACTTCTCCCGCCCTACCGCGTGTTGGACTTGACCGACGGGCAGGGTGTGTTTTGCACCAAGCTCTTGGCTGACTACGGGGCCGACGTGGTCAAGGTGGAGCCGCCCACCGGGGACCAGGGCCGGGCCAAGGGACCCTTTGCCAACGACGATCCCCAGACCGAAAGTAGCCTCTATTTCCTTTTTTACAACACCAACAAACGTTCCATCACCCTGGACTTGGCCACGGAAGAAGGGCGGGATATCTTCAAACGGCTGGCGGCCCAGGCCGACGTGGTAGTCGAGAGCCTGCCGGTGGGACATATGAAAGGCCTGGGCCTTGACTATGAGTCCCTTCGGGAAGCCAATCCAGGGCTGGTCATGGCCTCCATCAGCCCCTTCGGACAGACCGGTCCCTGGAAGAACTTCAAGTCATCGGACCTTATCGCCATGGCCGCCAGCGGTTACATGCAAATCACCGGCGACCCGGATCAGCCGCCGGTGCGCCTGGGAAACGAGCATTCCCACTTCCCTGGGGCCCAGTATGCGGCTGTGGCGATCCTGGCCGCCCTATATCACCGGGACATGCTCTCGGGCGAAGGCCAGTACATCGACGTTTCACTCCAAGAGGCCTTAATAACCTACTATACCGACGCTCACCCGGCTCTGGCCTGGATGCAATTGGGTCAGAATGTCACACGGGTGGGCACCAATTCCACTCTGGTGATTCCACTGGGCGCCTTCCCCTGCAAGGACGGCTGGATCTCTGCCGGCATCATCACCCCGCGAGAGTGGGACGCCTTGGCCGCTTGGATCCACGAAGTGACCGGCAACGATGAGATATTAAATGAGCAATACCGGGGCGGCAATCAGGACCGAGCACCTCACATCGACATGATCACCGCCATGTTCGTGGACTTCTCCACCAGGTTCAACGCCGAGGAGCTGTTCCACGAGGGACAAAAGCGAAACCTGGTGTTTTTGCCGGTGAACGACGTGTCGGCTTTGCTGGATGACCCACAGTTGGAGGCCAGCCATCTATGGAGCGAGTTAGACCATCCGGTAGTGGGCGCCCTGAAATATCCCCTGGGTGTCTTCGACAGTGAGGACATTGCGCCCTCCGCGGTTGCGGCGCCGCGCCTGGGCCAGGACAACCAGGCCATCTACTGCGGTGAGCTGGGGTTGAGCCCGCAGGAATTGGTGACGCTGCGAGCGCAGGGGGTGGTTTAGTAAATGCTGGGCAACACGGAATGACCGGCAAAGCTCTAGAAGGAATCAGGGTGGTTGAGTTCGGGCCCTACGTGGCCTTGCCTATCACCGGGCGCATATTGGCCTCCTTGGGCGCCGAGGTCATCAAGGTCGAGACCAACAAGGTGCTGGACGAGATGGCCTTCATCCCCGCTTGGTCCCGGGGCGCCGGGCAGCCCGACTACCAGAGGCTCAAAAAGCGTATAACCCTGGACGTTCGTACCTCTGAGGGCAGGGACCTGTTGCTGGATTTATTAAAGACCTCCGATGTATTCATGACCAATTTCCGCCGGAACATCCTGGACCGGTGGGGCATCGATTTCCCTCAAGTTAGGGCCGCCCGGCCGGACATCATTATCATGTGGCAAACCGGCCTGGGAGGCCTCGGCCCCTATCACACCTACAAGTCCTACGGTATCCTGGTCCAGCACATGTCCGGGGTGTCCATGATGACCGGTGCTCCCGGCGAGCCGCCCAGCGCGGTCAATACCTCCTACTCCGACTACCACACCGGGGTGTTCCAACCGGTGGCCATCATCGGCGCTCTCATCCGGCGGCGGCTCGAAGGCAAAGGCATCACCCTGGAGTCGTCCATCTTCAGGTCGGGGGCGGTTACCACCGGCCCGGCGATCCTGGATTACCAGGTGAACCAACGCCTTCCGGAGCGGCGGGGCAACCGCGACCCTGCGGCCGCACCCAGCGGCGTGTACCCCTGCCAAGGAGACGACCGGTTCTGCGCCATATCGGTCGAGTCAGACCAGGAGTGGACGGCTTTCTGCGGGGTCTTGGGCGATCCCCAGTGGACCAACGACGGCCGGTTCGACAACGCCCTTGCGCGGCTGCACAATCATGACGAATTGGATGAGCACATCGGCCGGTGGACCGCGCAGCGTCCGGCGGAGGATGTAATGGAGTCGATGCAACAGGCGGGAGTGGCCGCCAGCATCGTCTCCCAGGGGCAGGACCTATACAGCAGCGCCCACCTGAAAGCCAGGGATTTCTATCGGGAAACCCGGTATTACCAGGCGGAGCGAGGCACCGACGCGGCCCAATGGCAGGAAGGTTCGAGCATCGCTTGGAGCTCCCCGGTGCGCATGTCCGGCACTCCCATGGAGTTCGGCGACTACAGCAACATCGGGGAAGACAACCCCTACGTCTTCGGCGACCTGCTGGGCTTGCCGGAAGACGAGATCAATCGCCTGGCCGCGGATGGTGTGGTGTACTAATTCGAGCCGTCAGACATCAGCTATCAGCAATCAGGTCATTACCTGACGGCTGACCGCTGATGGCTGATAGCTTATTACGAGGGAGCTATGGTTGATTACAGTGGATACCAACATTTGCTTGTTGAGATAAAGGACGGCATCGCTCTGCTGACGATGAACCGGCCCGAGGTTCTCAATGCCACCAACGCCCGGTTGCACAACGAGTTGAGCCGCATCTGGTTGGATTTGGGGGCAGACCCAGAGGTACGGGTCGCTTTAATAACCGGGGCGGGAACCGCCTTCTCCGCGGGCGGCGACTTCGAGATGATCGAGAGCGCCATAGGAGATGCTGAAGGGGTCGCCCGCAACATGCAAGAAGCCAGCGACATCGTCCACAACATGATTAACCTGGACAAGCCGGTCATCTCGGCCATCAACGGTGTCGCCGTTGGGGCCGGTCTGGCCGTGGCCCTGCTGGCGGACATATCCATTGCTGCGGAGGACGCTCGGATCACCGACGGGCACATACGCTTGGGAGTAGCCGCCGGCGACCACGCCACGGCAATCTGGCCCCTGCTCTGCGGGATGGCCAAGGCCAAATACTACCTGTTGACCTGCGACTTTCTCGACGGCAAAGAGGCGGAGCGCATCGGTCTGGTAAGCATGGCTGTGCCTGCCGAGGAGGTCATGCCCAGGGCGATGCAGGTTGCCCAAAAGCTGGCCGCAGGTCCCCAGCCTGCCATCCGCTGGACCAAGCGGGCTTTGAACCAGTGGCTACGCATGGCCGCCCACACCTCCTTCGATTATTCCCTGGCTCTGGAGATGTTGGGTTTCTTCGGCAGTGATATCCAGGAGGGTCTACAGTCCCTGAGAGAGAAACGTGACCCCCAGTTTCCCTCGGCCAGGTAGGGGTGATGGCCGGTAGGGGCGCACCTGTGTGTGCGCCCTTAGGTTTTGCGGCCCTAGAATGTGCGCCCAACGGTTTCGGCAGCGCCCCAATGGTTTGGGCAGACACCCAGGTCTGCCCCTACGTAGGCCGTTGCCGGGCGTTTAGGGGGTTCTCAGGGTCTTTGTGCCACTTGGCCGGGTTGTCCACAATGTAGCGGCGAATGCGTCCCAGTGCTGATTCATCCCGGATTATGTGCTCGTAGTAATTGCGCTGCCATACCCTTTTGGAGAAAGGTGGCCAGCCACATTGCTTGACACATCGGATGTACTCGTTGGTCGTCATGGTTTTGAACCACTGAACCATGGTTGATAAGGGCGCCTCTGCGTGCGCGCCCTTTGGTGACACGAGATTGACTACCGCGTGAAAATGGTTGGGCATGACCACGTATTCATCCGCCTGAAACGCTGGGAATTTGTTCCCCATCTCTGTCCACCACCTCTGAACCATCTCCCCGGCATGGTTCAGCCGCATTTCACCATCCACAACATCGCCGAAAATACATGCTCGACCCTGGGTGCAGATGGTCACGAAATAGCCTCCGGTCTGGGCATAGTCGTATCCTAGCAGGCGAATCGAACGGCGTCGCCGTTGTTCAATGTTGTAATTCATGGGCGTTACTAGAAACCATGCTAATCAGGGGCCGGTCCCATTGGCGCCGATTGTCCCATAAAACGCGGCGCCCTGAAATTGTTGAGTGTCAGCAACGCTTCTCCATGACCGAGCTTGGTTGTAGAATGTCCTTACCCAGACACCCGCGTGGGAGGCAGCCATGAGGGACGTGTCCCCCAATATGCAGGACTACCAGGAGACCTACCGGAACAGCTCCTTAGAGGTGCCGGAGTACTTCAACTTCGCCTTTGACGTGGTGGACAAGCGGGCGGAAGACCGCACCAAGCTGGCGCTCATCTCCCTGGATCCCAGCGGGGATGTCGCCCAGCACCACGCCTTTTGGGACCTGAAGGTCCAGTCGGACCGCTTCGCCAACGTTCTAAAGAGCCTGGGCGTCGGCAAGGGAGACCGGGCATTCGTCATGCTGCCCAGGATACCCCAATGGTACGTGGTGATGCTGGGGCTGATGAAGCTGGGCGCGGTGCCCATGCCGGCAACCACTCTATGCACGGCCCGGGACATCGAATACCGGGTCAACGAGGCCGAAGCTACATTGGCAATCACCGACCTGGAAAACTCGGACAAGTTGGCCGACGCGGCAGGCAACTGCCCGGGACTCAAGCGATTGCTATTGGTGGGCGGTTCTAGGAGAGGTTGGACCTCCTATGAAGAATCGATGTCGGTGGCCTCCTCTCGGCTGGAAGAGGGAGAAAAAACCCGAAGCGACGACCCCTTGCTGATTTACTTCACATCGGGCACCGTGGGTTACCCCAAGATGGTGCTGCATACCCATGCGTCATACGGCTTGGCCCACGTATTGACCGCCAAGTACTGGCAAGACCTCAACGCCACCGACTTGCAGTGGACCCTGTCCGACACGGGCTGGGCCAAGGCCGCCTACGGGAAACTCTTCGGCCAGTGGACCCAGGGCGCCACGGTGTTGCAGCACGACGCCCGCGGCCGGTTCGACCCAGCCCTGACCTTGCAGATCCTCGAACGCTACGGTGTTACTTGCTTTTGTGCGCCTCCCACCGCTTACCGGATGCTGGTGCTGGAGGACTTGACCAAGTACGATTTCAGCAACCTGCGCCACTGCACCAGCGCGGGAGAGCCGCTGAACCCCGAGGTGATGAAAACCTGGGAGGACGGCACCGGCCTGACCATCTACGACGGCTACGGCCAAACGGAGACGGTGCTGCTGGTGGGCAATTTCCGGTGCCTGCCGGTGCGGGCGGGTTCCATGGGCAAGCCCATGCCGGGGTTCAACGTGGCTATCGTTGACGACGAGGGCAATGAGTTGCCGGAGAACCAGGAGGGACAGATCGCCGTCAAGGTCAAGCCCGAGAGACCGGTGGGCCTTTTCCGCGAGTACTGGAAGGCGCCGGACGCCATGGAAGCCTCCTTCTACGGAGATTGGTATCTCACCGGGGATAAAGCATATAAGGACGAGGACGGTTACTTCTGGTTCGTGGGCCGCGCCGACGACGTCATCATTTCCTCGGGATACCGGATCGGCCCATTCGAGGTGGAGAGCGCGTTGATCGAGCATCCGGCGGTGGCGGAGTCAGCCGTGGTGGCCTCCCCTGACCCAGTTCGGGGGGATATCGTCAAGGCTTTCGTCATT
Organism: Chloroflexota bacterium; assembly: GCA_022568195.1. Taxonomy (GTDB): domain Bacteria; phylum Chloroflexota; class Dehalococcoidia; order Lucifugimonadales; family UBA3495; genus JADFFS01. The sequence goes on from JADFFS010000008.1 coordinate 17,873, forward strand.
TTGGCCCCGGGTTACGTGGCGTCCGATGAGTTGGCGCTCAGCCTGCAGGACCACGTGCGGCAGGCGACGGCGCCCTACAAATATCCACGGGCCATCGAGTTCGTGGCAGAATTGCCCAAGACAATCAGCGGCAAGATCCGGCGGGTGGAGCTTCGGGCGGCCGAGATTGAAAAAGCTCAGGAAGGGTCGCCTGGATAGGTATGCCCTGGTGTCCAGAGTCCGACGGAGTGCTTCGGCAGCCCATCCTGCGTAAATTGCCGATCGAGTAGAGGAGAATGTCGTCCGAACAGCCCACGGCCTTTGACTATTTGACGCGAGGCCGGTTGCTTCTGCGGCAAGGCCTGCTGGACCGAGCCATCGAGGACTTCGATGCCGCCGTGGCGTTGGACGACACCCTGGCGGCAGGTTATTACTGCCGCGGTTTGGCCTACCGGGACGGCGGCGACCTTGACCGGGCCGTGCAGGATTTCACCACCGCCGTGGATGTGGACCCGGAGTACGGTGTGGCCTTCTACGCACGGGGTGTGGTCCGGCGGCGGTTGGAGCAGTATGAGCAGGCGCTGGTGGACTACAGCCTGGCCATCGACATGAACCAGGAAGACCCCGACTATTACTACGCCCGGGGCGTCGCCCAGATCGCCCTGCGCCACTATGATCAGGCCATCGACGACTTCCTACAAGCCATCCATCTCAACCCCCAGATGCCCAATGCCTATTACAATCTGGGCATCGCCTACCGGGACCTGGGACAGCGGGAGCAAGCCCTGGAGTATTATTCACGGGGCATAGAGCTGAGGCCCACCGACCCGGACTATTACTATGCCCGGGGCAATCTGTTCAGCGATTCCCATGACTACGAACCGGCGGTGGCCGACTACGGCCAAGCCATTGCGCTGGCGCCCAGTTTCGCCAACGCTTTCTACAACCGGGGCATAGCCGTGCGCAACCTGGGTCAGCCGGGTAAAGCCATAGAAGACTTCGACCAAGCCCTGCGCCTGGGCCCGACCTTCGCCAATTTGTACCTCAACCGGGGCACGGCCCTGAACGACCAGGGAAACCACCAGTCGGCGGTCGACGATTTCAACCGTGCCCTGGAGCTGGACTCGGAGCTGGCGATGGCCTACTTCGGCCGGGGGAACGCTAAAGTTTGCCTTGAGCAGCTGGAGGAAGCGGCCGAAGATTATGGCCGTGCCGTGCAAATCAACCAGGACTTCGCCGAAGCCCGCAGGGCACTGGACGCTGTTGAAGCCCAACTGGGGCGCGGCCTGGAAGACCTGCCGGGGAGTTCCCCTGGATAGCTCGCGGGATGATGGGCAAGCGACCTAATTTCTGGAGGCCTGATGGTAGCCGAAAGTTTTAGCGCCCAATTACGCGCCGAAGCCGAGCCCATGTGGCGGCAGATATTTGCCCAGCCGTTCTTAAGGGAAATCAAGGACGGGACGCTGCCCCTGGAGAAATTCCAGTACTACCTGGGCCAGGACTACCTCTATCTAGAGGGGTTCGCCCGGACCGTCTCCCTGGCCCTGGCCAAGGCCCCCGACGCCCAAACCCTGGAAGACCTGTCCCACCGGGTATTGACGCCCGTGGAACGCCCCCTGCACCACAAGCTGGTTGCCGAGGCGGGGTTGACCATGGATGACGTTCGCCAGGTACGGCGCTCGCCCACCAACACCGCTTATGTCAACCACATGCTGACCACCGCGTCGCTATACGGGCTGGGCCCCACCGCCGCGGCTTTGCTGCCTTGCCCATGGACCTACCACCTGTTAAGGGAAGAGGTGGGCCAGTCGGAGCACCCGTTGTACGGCCAGTGGACCTCGTTCTACGTGGCCGGGCTTCTTGAAGGTAGCGTCGAGGCCTGGCGGGGTTTCGTGGACCAAGCAGCCCGGGAGGCGGGGCCCCAGGAGCTGGAGGCCATGCGTGAGGCGTTCATGGTCAGCAGCCGCTACGAGTACATGTTCTGGGACATGGCCTACCGCATGGAGCAGTGGCCGGTTTAGTGGCGCAGGCCCCTCCATCTTCTCCCCCGCTGTCGGCCAGCAACCGTCAAGCCGGGCGGTTTCGAGGGGACAGCCAAGTGAATTTTTGTCTCTTGTATTTTGCTAACCCCGTGTGCGTGTTTCTAATATATGGGCACGTGTTCATCTAACCCAAGCGAAAATGTCATGCTGAGCCAGCCGCAGCGGCGAAGCATCTGGGGTGGGGGTACCACCCGGCCCCAGACCCTTCGCTACGCTCAGGGTGACACTGAAAAACTTGCACATCGGGCTAGCGAATTAAGGTCAGAGATTTAGGAGGTGTACCATGCCCAAAGCGCCGGTCAACGGAATAGAGCTTTACTACGAGTCCCACGGTGAGGGACCAGCCATCGTATTCGCCCACGGGCGCGGCGGCAACCACATGAGCTGGTGGCAGCAGGTGCCCGCGTTCAGGGAGGAGTACCGCTGCATCACCTTCGACCACCGGGGCTGGGGGGCTTCCTCCGATTCAGCGAATCCCCGGGGACGGAGCGCTTTTGTCGAAGACCTGGGGGGGTTGCTGGACCACCTTGGAGTCGACCGGACTTTTCTGGTGGCTCAGTCGATGGGTGGTCTGACCTGCCTGGGATTTGCTTTGGCTCATCCCCAGCGGGTGATGGGGCTGGTCTTGGGGGACACCACCGGCGGGGTTGGAGACCCTGCGGTCATGGAGGCGATCCGCGACGTCAATCCTCCGGCCGGGGGATTGGGGCGGACCCTCTCCGCCGGATTCATAGACCAGCATCCAGACATGGCCTTCTTGTATCAGCAGATCGAGGGACTCAATCCGGAGCTGCCGGTCAATGAGATTTCCCCGGCCTTTCGCGACCCCAGCGGCCCGCAAGCGGCCGATCTGGCTGGCTTCAAGGTCCCTACCCTGCTGATCGTGGGTGAGGAAGACCTGATCTTTCCGCCCAAAGTAATCCGCGCAACCCATGAGCTGATCCCCGGATCGCGCCTGGAAGTGGTGCCCGGAGCGGCTCATTCCACCCATTTAGAGAAACCCCAGGTGTTCAACCGGTTGATCAACGAATTCTTGGTCCAAGTGAACGCCGCCAGTCCAGCCGCCGCCACGGCGGATTAAAGCGGGAATTCTAAACCTGTAGGGGCGTCCCGATACCATCGGGACGCCCCTACGCAATCACATATGTTGTGGCCACCGGTTTACGGCGCCATGGTTCCCGGACCCCAACCGTAGGGTATGTTGATCAGGTTGGACTCCAGGTCCCTCACCGAGGTCTGGCCGCAATAGGCCATGGCCCGCGTCACCTCTTCCCGTAGCAGCTCCAGGACGCCGTGGACTCCGTTGGCGCCGTCCACCGCCAGCCCCCAGAACAGGGGCCGGCCGATGGCCACCGCCCTGGCGCCCAGGGCCAGGGCCTTGAGCACGTCGCTGCCTCGTCTAACCCCCGAGTCCACGTAGACCTCTGCCCGGCCTTTGGCCGCGTCGACCACCTCGGGCACCATCTCGATGGCTCCCATGGTTGAGTCCAACTGGCGTCCGCCGTGGGTGGAGACCTGGATGCCATCGACGCCGCTCTCCACCGCGATGTGGGCATCTTCAGCCGTTCGGATGCCCTTCAAGACCAATGGCAGGGAAGTCAGCCCGCGCAGCCACTCCAGCTCCTTCCAAGTAATCGGGACCGCCCGCGACACCGCCCAACCTGGTGTCTCATCGGTGCCGCTGATCTCGCTCTCCGGCCGGTCCATCGCCCGGAAGTTGCCCAGCTCAAAGGCCCGTGTGTGCTGGTTGCGCAGGTCCCGCTCCTTGGGACTCGGCACGGGGGTATCCACGGTCAGGCAAATCGCCTTGAATCCTGCTTCTTCAGCCCGGTGGACCAGCATCTCGGTCAGGTCGTAGCCGCGGTGGTATAGCTGGAACCACAGAGGGCCCGTCGCGGCCTCGGACACCTCTTCCATGCTGTAATTGGATGATGTGCTGAGCTCCATAAGGGTGTTGGACATCCCGGCGCCACGGACGGTGGCAAGCTCCCCATCGGGATGGGCTACCATGTGGCTGCCGGCCGGGGCAATCATCACCGGCAGGCTGATCTCCTCTCCCAACACCGTGGTGGAAATGTCGATCTCGCCAATGTCCCGCAGGAACCGTGGCCGCAGGGTTAGCTCCTCGAAGGCCGTGCGGTTGCGGCGGGTGGTGAACTCGTCCATGGAACCGGCGTCGATGAAGTCCCAGGTGTTGTGGGGCAGGACCTGCTTGGCCCTGGCCTCGTAGTCGTAGAGGTTGATTGGGTCCAGGGGCATGATTACCTCCTTTGGTTGGAGCGGTCAGCCGTCAGCTATCAGCGGTCAGCCTTGCGCGGTAGGCAGGTTGAGGGAAACGGACCTGTCCCGGCTAGGGCGCCATCCTGTTGGGGCCCCAGTCGTTTGGTATGTTGATAAGGTTGGACTCCAGGTCCTTCACCGAGGTCTGGCCGCAGTAGGCCATGGCCCGGTTCACCTCTTCCCGCAGCAGCTCCAGCACGCCGTGGACCCCTTCGGCGCCGTTGACCGCCAACCCCCAGAACAAGGGACGGCCGATGCCCACCGCCGTGACGCCCAAGGCCAGGGCCTTGATCACGTCGCTGCCCCGGCGCACCCCAGAGTCCACGTAGATTTCCGCCTGGCCCTTGGCCGCTTCAACGATCTCCGGCACCATCTCTATAGCGCCCATGGTCATGTCCAACTGGCGTCCGCCGTGGGTGGAAACCTGGATGCCGTTGACGCCGCTCTCCACCGCTATGTGGGCGTCTTCAGCCGTTCGGATGCCCTTCAAGACCAATGGCAGGGAGGTCAGCCCGCGCAGCCACTCCAGTTCACTCCAGGTAAGGGGAATGGTGCGCGAGACTTGCCAACCGGGCGTCTCATCGGTGCCGCTGATCTCGCTTTGGGGCCGGTCCACTCCCCGGAAATTGGCCAGCTCGTGGGTGCGCTGGTAATTGTTGCGTAAATCCCTTTCCTTGGGGCTGGGCGCCGGAGTGTCCACCGTCAGGCAAATCGCCTTAAAGCCGGCTTCCTCCGCCCGGTGGACCAGCATCTCCGTCAGGTCGTAACCGCGGTGGTATAGCTGGAACCACAAAGGTCCGGTGGCGGCTTCGGACACCTCTTCCATGCTGTAGTTGGAGCCGGTGCTGAGCATCATCAGCGTGTTGGACATCCCCGCACCCCGGACCGTGGCCAGTTCCCCGTCGGGGTGGGCTTTCAGGTGGCTTCCGGCCGGACATATAAACACGGGCAGGCTAATTTCCTCCCCCAGCATGGTCGTGGAAATATCCACATCGCCGATGTCCCGCAGGAACCGTGGCCGCAGTGTCAGGGCCTCGAAGGCCGTGCGGTTGCGCCGGGTGGTGAACATGTCCATGGCCCCGGCCTCGATGGTATCCCAGTCGTTGTGGGGGATGACCATCCGGGCCCGTTCTTCGTAGTCGTAAAGGTTGATTGGGTCCAGGCTCATGACTTCCTCCTGCCGGGGGTTATTGCCCTCCCATTCCCAAACCCTTGTCCCTTTCAGTAGGTCACACCCCGAATTTGTGCGGAATCAAACGTCCCCTACTCTAGCGTTAGAGATGCGCCCTGGCAAGCCCTGCATCCGTGATGAAAAACATCACGCAAAAAAGTAGGGGTGGGTTTCAAACCCACCCCTACACCTGGACAACAGGAACCAACAGGAACCAACAGGGGCATCCCTACGTGATCGGGACGCCCCTACACCTGACGTTTTATTTGATAATTTGCTGCGGCGGTTACTCGCTCGTCTGGCTGAAGGGGATGATACCGGGAATCCACCACTTCTCCCAGCTGGCGTCCACCTTGTCCTGGAAGTACTTGATGTCCTCCTCGATAAAGTGAGCGAACCGGCCCTGGCGCATCAGGTAGTCTTCCACCGGCTTCCGTTTCCGGATGCCCTTGGCGATAGCGCGGGACGGCCCGTTGAGGATCACCTCGCCGTCGATGATCTCGTACTGGACCCACAAACCGGTTTCAATAGCCAGCATTCCCAGCTCGTGGGAGTACTTTGGGTCATAGTCCCAGCCCTTGGGGCAGGGATCTATGCTGTGTATGAAGGTGGGTCCGCCGATGGTCAAGGCCCGGCGGATTTTGTTGTTGAAATCCAACCCGTAGGACCCGCAGGCCGTGGCTACGTAGCGGCAGTTGGGATGGCCCACGGCCAGCATGGGGGCCATGTTCTTCTTCCACCGCGTGTTCATTATGCGGTGTTTCTTGCCCGGAGGGCTGAAGGTGGTGTTGGCGCCATAGGGAGTGCCCCCGGACGCTTGGATGTCGGTGTTGGCGTAGGATTCGTTGTCGTAGCACAGGATCAGCAGGTTGTACTCATCGTGCTGCAAGGCAGCCGAGATGGCCGACAGACCCATGTCCATTCCGCCACCGTCGCCGCAGAAAGCGATCACGTTGATGGGCTCCTTCTGCATCTTGCCCTTGCGCATCATGGAGGCCAGCCCGGCGGCCGTGCCGGTGGCAGCGGAGCCGGAGGACCCCAACTGAGTGTGCATCCAGGGCACAACCCAGGGAGTGCTGTAGTAGGTGGTGTTGGCCACGTACATACATCCGGTGCTGCCCAGCACGATGGTGCGGGGTCCTGCTGCCTTGATCATCAGCCGCATCACCAAGGCGGACTCGCAGCCCTGGCAGGTGCGGTGGCCGGAAGTGAACTGCTCCTCAAGAGGTATATTCTTGACACCTTTGATCTGGGGAAGGTCCTGTACGTGGGGAAGGTCCTGTACGGTAGTCATATCTTTAATCCCTCACTCCTATCCAGGTGCATTCTTGTTCGATTTTGCCGGTATCGATGGCCTTCTGGACGATATCAACCATTTCATTTACGTTGGTTACGTGGACCTCTCGACCGCCCAGTCCCGCGATGAAATTCAGCATCAAGGGCCGTTTTTCCACAGGGTACATCGCCGACCGAAGCTCGTGGAACAGGACCCCGCCAAAGGACGGAGAACCGAATGAGTAGTCGCGGTCGACTACGCACACAGCCTTGCAATTGGACAGGACCTGGCGCACCTCCTCGGTGGGGAAGGGCCGGAAGAACTTTATGCGGACAAACCCGACCTTCCTGCCGGCCTCCCGCATCCTGCGGATCGCTACCTTAACCGGCAGCGCCAAGGTGCCCATGCCGACGATAATAATCTCAGCGTCCTCGGTCATGTATTCTTCAATGAAAGCGCTGGGGTCGCCCCGCTTGAAGGTCCTTTTGAAGTCGTCGTAGGCTTCCCGGATCACCCCGACCGACCGTTGCATGGCCGCGTCGGACTGCCGGCGAAGCTCCATGAGCCAGTCTTCGTTCACCTGAGGGGCTATCGTGATTGGGTTGTCCGGATGAAGCTGGAGCGTACCCCGGCTATAAGGTGGCAGGTACCCTCGTACTTGCTCATTGGTGGGAACGTTGACGATGGCCTGAGAGTGGGTAAGGAAGGAGCCGTCGCAACTGATGGCGAAGGGCAGCAAGACCGAGGGGTCCTCGGCCACCCGCCAGGCCAGCAAAGCGGTGTCCAGGGCTTCCTGCGCCGTGGCGACCCAGTAAAGCATCCAGCCCAGGTCCCGTACGGCCAGGGCGTCGTTGTGCTCGACACCGAAGGCCCCAGGGTCGTCCAGGGCCCGGTTTCCTACCATGGCTACCACCGGCATGCGCAGGCCGGCGGTGACGGTGATGGCCTCGAAGGCGTAGAACCAGCCGACGCCGCTGGAGCCGGAGAAGGTCCTGGCGCCCACGGCGGAGGCGTGCTTGACGATCTCGAACTGGGAGTGCTCGCTCTCGGCAATGATGAAATCGCAATCGAAGGCCCCGTCGGCCTTGAGCTTGGAGACGTACTGCATCACGGTGTCGTAAGGCCGGATGGGGTATGCGGTGATGACGTCTACGTCGGCTAGGGCGCAGGCGATGGCGATGGCCTCGCTGCCGCTGATGAGCTCCTCTTTCTCGACTGGGTATAAATCCGCTATTTGCGTGGTCGTCATTACGCCTCCGTCATCTCGGAAATTTCTTCGGCGTACCCTCCGACATGGTGGAAGCCATGGGTGCGGGTCTCCGCTTTCTGTTTATCTACCAGGGCAGTCATCCACTGGTTGTAGCCTTCTTTATCCTTTTGCCACATCTCGTATTGGCTATTGTTGTCTTCGAAATCGGCCTCGCTGACCATGGTAACGCAGTCAGGAACCGGGCAGACTGCTTCGCACACCCCGCAGCCACAGCACGATTCCATGTTGGCATCGTACAGACCGTCAGGGGTCACGTCGAAGCAGGTGTCGGGGCACTGCAGCCAACAAAGGGTGCACTTTATGCAGGTCTCGAAGTTGATCACCGGGCGCATTGACCGGGTGCTGAACTTTTTGAAGACCGAATTTCGTACCGGCTCGTAGCCACCCTCGCCGCCGCGGAATCCCCCGCCGGCCTTAATGCCGCGTATAACCACGGCCTCTTCCATTGTCTTCCAACCCGGCAGGTCAAAGCTGTAGGGGACCTCGGGGTTGCCCTCACCGGGTTCAATCAGCCGGACCGTGGCATTGTCGTAAGCCTTTTGAGCTGAGGCCACCTTGGTTTCGCTGCCCATCTGCTCCTGGATTGCCTGCAGCATGGAATCGATGCTGACGAGTTGGGGACAAACGCTACAAAGGGCGCCTAAGATCCGGACGTCGGTGTGGTCGTCCTTGTACACCCAAAGACCGGAGAAGCTGACCGTGCTCTTCACGATGGACAGGCCGATCGGCGAGTCCTTCTGGTGCATGTCCCGGATCAATGAGTCGGCGTCCTGCCGGGAGGTCACGATCAAGGTGCCGTTGGGCTTGGTCAACTTGTTGATGGGTTGCAGTCCGTACCAGGCCCAGGATTCGACGCCCTTGCACATGGTATCGTCGACGTTGATTGTTACGTCGACTTCTGTTGGCTCGTATCGCGACAGGATCTCGTCCAGTTCCTCCGCGTCATCGGCAACCACGGCGAACTGCTTGGCGGGAATGCCGTTGCGTTCGGGTGAGTCGCCGTAACGTCCAAAGGCGGTACCGATTTTGCCCTCTTTCCTGGCGGCGAAAACTATAGAGCGGACGATGTTCCGGGCGAGAGTCTTCTGAAAAATGCCCCGGTACACCACCTCCACAGCAACTGTGCTCATGGCCTGTCCTCCTTTAATCTGGGCTCAATAGTCGAAATAAGGCTGTCAGCTATTAGGTTCTAAAATCCCCCCTTGATCCCCCCTTTATCAAAGGGGGGTTGGGGGGATTTTCTGATAGCTGATGGTCGGCTATGTTCGCTGGTTCCACCACCGTGAGGTGGTATTCCATCGCCCGGCGCGCTCCTTCCTCGTCTCCGCTTTGCACCATCTGGAGGATCTGGCGGTGGGAGTCCAGGGAACGCTGGGCCCTTCCCGGTTCTTGCAGGGAGCGGTCGCGAGAGCGCAAAAGGATGTCTTCCACGGCGCTGGCTACCTTCACCAGAGCCGAATTGTGGGTCGCCTCGGCCAGCGCGAAGTGGAAGGCCGTGTCACCGTCCACGCCGGTTTCCCCCTGGTTAATCTGCTGCTCCTGCTCTTCCAGGATTTCCTCGAGGCGCCGGACCTCCTCCTCGGTGGCCCGCTGGGCCGCCACCCCGGCGATCTGAGGCTCCAGCAGGTGACGGACCTCGAATATGTCCTTCAGGGTATCGATGCCGGAGGTTAAAGTGGAAGCCAGCAACGCTACCATCGATTCCAGATCGGCGGTGGTAATGAAAGTACCGGAGCCGCGCTTGCTGACCACCAAGCCCTGGAGCTCCAACGACCGGATAGCCTCGCGGACGGAGCTTCGGCTCACTTTCAACTGCTCGGCTAGAACCCGCTCCGAGGGCAAACGCTCTCCCGGCTTCAACGCCCCCTCTTGAATGAGAGTGCGGAACTTAAGCACGATATCCTCGTAGAGACGCCTTCCCTGGACGGTTTGTGTGGTATTTGCCGTGGTATTCTCCCCCGAGTTCAGGTGGTCAGACCAATTTCAAATCAGGCACATTATACACCGGAGGTTGCAATGCTTGTCAAGGAAACCGGGGCACGGTACAGGGTCCGAGCCCGGCTGGGTTTGCGAGTCGTTCCGATTTCACAGGGGGAGTTGCCCACCGTTTCCGCCTGGTTAACCCAAGGGCGGCATAGTATAATCTGGACGCTCCATCGCCGGGACTAGAGGTCCGGCCTAGGTCCGGGAGGTTTTGCCAACTTGGATGATGTAATCGTGGTGGGCGCCGGTCCGGCGGGCAACAACACCGCTCTGGGGCTGGCAACCCGGGGCCACGCTGTCACCGTGATCGACTGGAGACACGACATCGGGGACAAACTGTGCACCGGGCTGGTGGGCCGGGAGTGTATTCGCCGCTTTCCCATTGATCCGGAGCATGTCTTAAGGGAGCCCCGCTCCGCCATGGTTATGGCGCCGGGCGCCCCCGGCGTTTTGTTTGAAGCAGACACCTCGCCTGCTTGTATCGTCGACCGGGTGGCCTACGTGGCCTCCTTTGCCCACCGGGCGCAGGACGCCGGGGCAGTGTACCTTTTGGGCCAGCGGGTCCAACAGATTATTCCCCAGCGCCACGGGGTAACGGTGGTGACAGACAGGGGAACGCGACAGGCCCGGGCTTTGGTTTTGGCCTCGGGATTTGGTTCGCCCCTGGCTCGTCAAGCCGGCTTCGGTTCGGTGACCGACTACGTCACCGGAGTGCAGGCTGTGGTGTCCACCAACGGTATCGAAGACGTGGAAGTACACCTGGGCCACGACGTTGCCCCCGGATTTTTTTCCTGGCTGGTGCCCACCCGGCGGGACACGGCCCTGGTGGGTTTGCTTTCCAGAAGGAAAGCCCAGGACCACCTGGCTCGGTTCATTCAATGCTTGCAACAGAAAGGCAAGATCGGGGCTGCCATCTCCGAGGCCAAGTCCTGGGGCATTCCCTTGAGGCCGCTGAAACGTACTTACCGGGACCGGATTTTGGTGGTGGGAGATGCCGCAGGCCAGGTGAAGCCCACCACCGGCGGCGGCATTTATTACTCCCTGCTGGTCAGCGAGATCGCCGCCCAAGCGATGTCCGAGGCCCTCAGTGGCGACGACTTGTCCGCTCGCGGGCTGCGAAACTACCAGACCCGTTGGCAGGACCTGCTGGGCCACGAACTGGACGTGGGTTACTCCGCCCGGCGGCTTTACGAGTTCTTGAGCGACAAGCAAATCGGCTCTCTGGTACAGCAAGCCGGGGCCAACGGAATCAACGGCGAGCTGACGGGTGCTTCGGACGTGTCCTTCGACTGGCATAGCCGGATGATCGGAAATGTCTTGGGGCACCCGGTCCTGGGCGCGGCCCTGAAGATGATAAACCCCGTGCTGGCCCGGCTGGCGCGCCCAACGGAGCCGGAGACTTCGGGCCCAGTTACCGGCCCAGTCAACGGCCAGGTCAACGGCAGCAATGCGTCGGGCTCGCCGACCAAAACCCAACCCCACTGAGGTTAAACTCGAAGTCAAGACGACAGGAGCACGGGAGCTTCCGGTCTCCGGTAAGAGTCAAGCAACCCCCACCGCCGGCCCCTGTGCCATGGGGAGAAGGTTGTTCGCCGGCTGGAGAGACGCCATCAGGTTTGACAACCCGCCACCCTAAGACCATGATGTTAGCCCCAGGGAGGAAATCCCTCGGGTACCAGGTCACCGGTACGACATGATTCTTCGGCGAAGCCCGTGGCGGGCATTACCACCGGCGTTTTTCTTGGCCATGCTTGTGCTGGGTTTGGCCGGACCCCATCTGGCGCAGGCGCAAGCCCCCCACGCCCTGGTTCTGGAGGTCAGCGGCATCATCAACCCGGTGAAGCGCGATTTCATTGCCCGGGCTATCCAGCAGGCCCAACTAGACCAGGCCACGGTGGTGGTCATTGAGCTGGACACGCCCGGTGGTTTGTTATCTTCCACCAGGGAGATCGTCGAGGAATTGCTGGCCGCGACGGTGCCGGTGGCGGTTTATGTTTCTCCCAGGGGGGCCCGGGCCGGCTCGGCAGGAACTTTCATTACCGCCGCCGCCCACTTTGCCGTGATGGCGCCGGGCACCAACATCGGCGCCGCCACTCCCGTATCATCCACAGGAGAGGATATCCCCGAAACCCTGGCCAGCAAGGTAGAAAACGACGTGGCCGCCCTCATCCGCAGCATTGCCGAAGAGAGGGGACGCAACAAGGACAAGCTGGAAGAGACGGTGCGAAAGGCGGCGTCCTTCACCGCAAAAGAGGCGGTGGAGTTGAACGTGGTGGACTTCATCGCCGATGACCTGGACGCCCTATTGGCCCGGATCCACGGCGAAGAGGTAGAGACGCCCTCGGGACCCAGGACGCTGGACACCCGGGACGTGGAGCAGCGCCGTTTTAAAAAGAACCTGCTTGAGAACTTCTTGGAGATCATTTCCGACCCCAATGTCTCCTTTATTCTCCTTACCTTGGGCGGTTTGGGCCTGGTGATCGAGCTGTTCAACCCCGGACTGATCGCTCCTGGAGTGGTGGGGGTCATCTTCCTCTTGCTGGCCTTCCTGGCCTCGGGCAACCTACCTGTTAACTGGGCCGGCGTGGTGTTCGTCTTTGTGGCCATCGCCCTGGCGGTTCTGGAAACCCAGGTGACCGGATTCGGCATCCTGGGAGTAGGTGCCATTGTCAGCTTTCTTGTGGGGGGCTTGATCCTATTTACCCAGTTTGGCGACGTGTCGCCTACCCTACCTGCGGTATCTGTAAGTCTGTGGCTGATTGGCGGGATGGCGGTGACTTTCGCTTTTGCTCTGTTGTACGTGGTCCGTACCATCCAACAATCACGCAGGTCCGGATCGCTGGCTACAGTGCCGTCATTGATAGGCGCAGTGGGTACCGTGTCCAGTGACCTGGCACCTCGCGGGTTGGTCCGGTTTGGCAGCGGAACCTGGACAGCGGTCAGTGAAGATGGTAACGTGATATCTGAGGGCGAATCGGTCAGGGTAATCCAGGTCGAAGGCTTGATTCTGACCGTTTCCCGGCAAGAAGATACGAATACTTGAAGGGCGCCCATCGCGGGAGGTTACTATGGCCTCGGGGATTGTAATAGTCAAACAGTACGAGCGGATGGTGGTGTTGAAATTTGGACGTCTCGATGGCGTCGCTCAGCCCGGTTTTCGCTTTCTCGTACCCATCATATTCAACGGCCGTAAAATCGATTGCAGAGAGCAGGTGGAACGGGTGCCCACCCAGAAGTACATCACCAAAGATAACGTGGTGGTGGACATGGATTTCGTCCTCTATTTCAAGGTATTAGAGGACCAGGCGGAAAAGTCCATACTTGAAGTTGCTGACCACCGGGTGGCGGTGCGCAACCTGGCCGTCGCTGAGCTGAGGTCCATCATCGGGAATATCACCCTGGCCGAAGCCCTGTCCGAGCGGGAGAAGATACAAAACGAGCTTCAGGGGTCGCTGGACCAGAACACCGGCCGCTGGGGAGTCAAGGTGCTGGGAGTGGCAGTCAACGAGATCGACCCGCCCCAAGGCGTGAAGGCGGCCATGGAGCGGGAGAAGTCGGCCGAGGCCATCAAGACCGCCGATATCACCGAATCCGAAGGCCAGCGCCAGGCCCAGATCAACCGGGCCGAGGGTGAGAGGCAGGCGGCCATCCTGGAGGCCGAGGGTGCGCGCCAGTCGGAGATACTCCGGGCCGAAGGGGACCAGCAGGCCCAACTGTTGCGGGCCCAGGGTTTCAGTCAGGCGTTGGATAATATCAATCAGGTAGCCAACACCGTGGACTCCAAGACCATGAGCCTACAATACTTCGAAACCCTCAAGTCTCTGGGGGAGAGCCCGTCCACCAAGTGGATTTTCCCATTGGAGTTCACCTCCATGCTGGGGAACTTCCTGGGAGGGGGCAACACGAACCAGCAACAAGGGAACGGAGGCACCTGAGGTTCCCAGAGAATAAACCGAACCCGGCGATCGTTTCAGATCCCATCTAGCTGAATAATTAGGGCCACGCCTATCCCCGGTGGCACCGGGATGAGGAGTGGCCCTCTTCTTTTGATCGGATATATAGCGCTTCAGCCTGATTTTGGCTGGATCAGCCCGTAGTCGCCGTCGTCCCGCAAATACAGCAGGTTGTAGCCACCGGACTCAGCGTTGAGGAACATGAAAAAGGTATGGCCCAGCAGCCGCATCTGTACGGCTGCCTCGGCTACGGTTATCGGGTCCATATCGAACCCCTTTATTCGGACCAGTTCGCCGTCGGGTAAGGTGGTGCTTTCCTCGGCCTCGGTAACGGGCATGACCTGTTGCTCGGCTTCCTGGACTCCCAAGGCGGGTGTATGCCGGGCCCGCTGGCTCCGGTAAACCCGGCTTTTGAACTTTTCGATCCTGCGGTCCAGAACATCGGCGGCCGCGTTGATGGCGGAGGTGGTGCTGGCGGCCCGTTGTTCTGCCCTGAGCACCGAGCCATTGACCTTCAGGGTCACTTGGGCCACGATGCGGTGCTTCTGGGACCGCGTGGGCTCCAGCGCGAACTCCACCGTCGCGCTAACGATGCCCGGCAAGTGCTTGGTTAGCTGTCCCAGCTTGCGGTTGACGTGATTGCGTACCCCCTCGTTGAGTTCTATGTTTTTGGAGTGGATTGTCAACTCCATGGCGCCACACCTCCCTGCTGACTGCTGCGTTGTTCCGTCTTATCAGTGTAGGCGCGGTTGCGACGGCTGGGCAAGTGGGCGGTCCTCCTGATGTTGCGCCCCTTATCATGCTTGAAGCTTAGCTATGGGACGTGCTCTCAGAAGGTTACGCCGTGCACCAGTCATACATGATTCCCTATCCGGAAAAGGTAAAAGTCCCCCTTTTGGCGAAAGAGGGACCTGTTGGGTCCGGCCTATATGCAGGCTGAAATACCAGCCGAGCAGCGACGCTCAGGGTAGAAGTCTTAACGAGGTAATTTAGGAAGCACCAGCATCCCTTCCTCGTCCGTTCCCAGCATGTCCGTTTCGTCCTGGGAATGGAGCATGCCCGTGTATGCGTTGATTACAGCATCGCAGGTGTTGCGGTCCAGGCTTTCCAGGTGGGGCTCGAGACCCTGAATCAATGGCGCCAGACGCTCCCGCATGAATCCCAAGCTGGCGGCGCTGTTCTTGGGGGGAATCTTGTCTCCGAATAGGATGGTTTTCGTGGCGTGGGGGTAGACCTCGATTACCGTGTGACCCATGCTGGTCAACTGGCGATTCAGCTCCACGCCCCGGTATATCAGCGTCCGGATAATAGAGCGCTTGTTGGTGAAGAAGCAGCTAATCCCCATGCGGGAAAGCTCCAGCTCCGACTGCCGGCCCTTCTTCTGGGGGGTTATGGTCTTACACTCGCACGTGGTTTCCAGGCAGCACAGGCCCGTGGGTAGGCTCAACGGGGCGCCAATGGCAATCAGGCTCGGCTGATACTTCTGTCCCAATTCCAGTAGCTCTGTGTCGTCGCTAAAGGTGCTCAGGAAAGACAACTCCGACTGACCGTTTAAGGCTACCACCGGGCTAGGGCGCTTGGATGAAGCTCTGAGATCAACACCAAATATCATTTCTACTCTCCGGCCTAAGGTAGAGTCCGATTCGCCGCGCCGCCACTTGGCAGTCGATGGGATAACGCAACCGAATCAATAGCCGTAACAACGATCGGAATTGGGACCTAAAGTATCCGTTGGCTAAGTGACAGTGCCGGTTAATGAGCCAGGCCAATCGGCGGAGCCATAGGAGGATTCCACGAGTTGCATCGCGGAGGAATAGGGCTCCGCGTTCTTGTTCGCTACTAGCTCCAGAGTGGCCACGAAATCCGGGTTGCTGTGCATCATCGCTCGCAAACGGCGTCCCACCTCCTCTTCCACAGTCTCCAAAAACTCCTGTTTTCGCCGTTGGCTCCGGCGGGTGGCCAACTCTGAGGAGGTGGTGATGTACTGGCGGTGTTCCTCCACCTTGTCCCAAAGTTCGCTGATGCCATCCCCGGACCGGGCCTGGGTCAATACCACGGGAGGGGTCCAATCTGGTTGGGTAGGCGCCATTTGAAGCATAGCTCTGATTGTGGTTGCCATCTGTTCAGACCCGTCCCGGTCAGCTTTATTCACCACGTACAGATCGGCGATTTCCATGATACCGGCTTTCAAGGTCTGGATGGCATCGCCCGATTCCGGCATCAAGGTCACAACGACCGTATCGGCTACCCCCATTATGCCCAACTCCGACTGTCCCACCCCAACGGTCTCCACCAAGACTAGATCGGTCCCCGCCGCGTCCAACAACCGCACCATCCCCTTGATGATGCGGGGCAACCCGCCAGATTGGCCCCGAGTCGCCACACTACGAATGAAGACTCCCGAATCCAGGTAATGACGCTGCATCCTGATGCGGTCGCCAAGCAAAGCCCCGCCCGTGAAGGGACTAGATGGATCAACGCCAAGGATGCCAACGGTCAAACCCTGTTGACGTAGTAACTCGGTGAGCCGGTCCACGATGGTGCTCTTGCCCGCGCCGGGCGGTCCTGTGATCCCCACAGTATAGGCTCCGCCGGTGTGAGGATCGATTTCCTTGAGCACCTGGGACGTTGCCGGGTCATGCCTTTCCAGTAAGGAAATAACCTGAGAGAGAGCGCGCTTGTCACCTGCCAACAACCGCTGGGAAGCTCGTGTCATCGGCAGAGACTCCGGAGCCTTGCGAGGGGTTGAAAATCTGGGGATTGGGAGCCTGCATGGACACTAGCACCCTCCCCAAGCTGCGTCAAGACAGCGCTCAGGGGGCGGATTCTGTGAAAAACCAGTGAATAAGATGTGAACAGCGTGCTCATTCGCTGGCATAAGCATTGAACGATTGAAGGACCACCACCACAACCTCCCCACTCTGTTACGCAATTGGTTACAGAGCGTTCACAATATATTCATAAATTGCCGGATATATGCTGCTGATTATCTCGAAACATAATAGTTTTGCGGTGATGTCGAAAACTGAACCGCGGGATTGTTGGCCTCGCGCCCGGCGCCGCGCCCATGTGGGCGGTCAGTGGTGGAAGAAGGAGCTTCCCACGCCCTGGGCCTCGGGGTTGATCAGCAGGTCGGGGCGATTGCCCCAGCGCCGGAGGAACCTGCCGAAGTTCTTGCGGCTCAGTTCGTCTCTCTGATTTTCGTCCAATTCGGTCCATTGGCGATGCTCGTGCCGCACCAAAGGCAGACTGATGTCGGCGATTATATGATATCCCTTTTCCTTAAACTGGAAGCAGTAGTCGATATCCAGGTTTCGGTAAAAACGGAAGCACTCCCGCATAAGGCCGACGGTGGGCAGCAACTCCCGGCGAAAGGCCATGCAGTAAGCTTGCATCGCATCGGCTTCGCCCTGTTCCACCTCTTCGTGGAAGTGCTGCATGTCGTCGGTGGTCAACCCGTAGGGGCCAAAGATACCTACGGACTGGTCGGCCAAGCGCTCTCCGATGGGTGCAAGGATGTCGCCGACTATCTCGGCTGACCCGTCGAGGATTATTATGTTCTTACCTCGGCTCTGTTTCAGACCGATATTTTTACCTGCGGCATCCCCCACGTTGTGGTCGCAGTGGATCACCCGTACCTTGGGATTATTGGCCTGGAAATCCTCCAGCCAATCGCCGGTACCGTCGGTGGAGCCGTTGTCTATCACTATGACTTCGCTGGAATAGCCCTCTGAGTACCGTAGCATGCTGCCGACACACCGCTGCACATCCTCTGGATGCCCATAGGCGTTCAAGATGAACGTGAAATCGAACTCGGACGGGCTGCCCAGGTACGATTCCACTTCCCGCGAGGAAGAGACCGAGGGCCACCGCTCCAACTGTTGCTCCATGGCCGTCTTGGGCCGGATGCGAGGGACCCCGGTGGTATCCTCCAACAGATATCCTTGGGACGCGACCTCAGACCGCAGGGCATCGGCCGCCGTGTAGTCCGACTGGTCCCGGAGGCTGCCTCGCCGGCTGACGGTCACGGCCACGGGTTCCGGGACGTTATAGCTGGCCGGTACTTGGTCCAAATCCAGGCCGAAGATCTGATCGAACTCCAGCATAAGTGCCAATTTGGCTTGACCCGGCAAGTCAGACCGCACCAGTTCCCAGGTTAGAGACAGGGCCCCCGGCATGTCCAGGTCGTTTTCCACCAACCTCCAGAACCTCTGGCGCCACTCTTCGATATCCACGGCCGAGCCGTTCAGAGGCGGCAGGTTTTTCCAAGTCCAGACCCGGTTGCGCAGATTGGTCAGGGCCTTTTCCGCTGCCTTCAGAGAGGTGAAGGTGAAGTTCATCCGGTGCCGGTAGCGAATGGTCAAGCACAGGTAGCGGAAGGAAAGGGGGTCAAAGCCCCGGGAAATCAGCTCGTCCAAGAGGAATACGTTGCCCGACGATTTGGCCATCTTGGCGCCATCGGCCAAAAGGTGCTGGGCATGCACCCAGTACCGGACGTGCGGCTTGCCGAAGGCGCCCTCGCTCTGGGCGATCTCGTCTTCGTGGTGGGGGAAGATGTTGTCCACCCCACCGGTGTGGATGTCGAACTCTTCGCCCAGGTATTTCTCCGCCATGGCCGAGCATTCGATATGCCAGCCGGGAAACCCGTCGCCCCAGGGACTGGGCCACTTCAAATCACGGCCCTCTTCGGCGGCTTTCCATAGGGTGAAGTCTCTGGGGTCCCGTTTAAGGGGGTCGACCTCGGCCCTGACGCCCTCCAGCAGGTCTGCTCCCGTGTTCCTGGAGAGCTTGCCGTAGCCCTCGAACTTGGACACGTCGAAGTAAACGTTGCCGCCGTTCAGGTAAGCGTAGCCGTTGGCTTCCAACCGTTGGACGATGGAGATCATCTCCGGGATGTGGTCGGTAGCCCAAGGGAACTCGTGGGCGGGCATAATGTTGATCCGGGCTTCGTCCCTGTGGAAAGTCTGGGCGTAGTACTGGGTGATGTCCTGTACCGTCTTGCCTTCGGCCAAAGCCGCCAGAATTACTTTGTCGCCGCCCGTCTCCACCAACTCTTGGCGCATGTGCCCCACGTCGGTGATGTTCTTGACGTGATAGACTTCGTATCCGCTGGCCTCTATCACCCGGCGAATCCAGTCGGCCATCAGGTAGGTCCGCAGGTTTCCTATGTGCGCGTCCCGGTACACTGTAGGCCCGCAGGTGTACATGCTGACCGATTTCGCCCGGGCTGGTTGGATCTCTTCGACCCGCTTGGTCAGGGTGTTGTAGATGCTCAGCAACCTGGTTCCCCCTTAGCCCTACTGTTCGGAAGTTTACCATGATTACGGGCGGATTTGCATCTGAATCCCCTAACCAATGCCGAAGGTTCGGATAGCCCTGGCTGGCCTCCTTGGCCTGTTGGGTTGAGATGGGTTGATTCTAGCTGTCGATCTGATTCAGCGAGGCCTTTAGTTGGACCGGTCCGCCGGTGACGCTTATGCGCTTGCTCAATAATTTGCCGCCACCGCTAGGCGATCGCAGCCTGGGCGAACCGGCCGGGATCGAACTCTACGATGGGCAACTGGGTCTCCCCATTGGCAATCAGGTCTGCGATGGACTTGCCGATACCGGGACTGAGCAGCACGCCCTTTTTGCCGGCTCCCGTGGCCAGGTAAACGTTGTCCCATCCCGGCATCCTCCCGATGATGGGAAGCCAGTCGGGAGTCACCGGCCGCAGGCACGCAGTCTGGAGCGCTACCCTGGCTTGGTCCATGTCCGGCACCAGACGCACGGCGCCTTCCAGGATCGACTGGCGGGCAGAATCGCTGGTATTTTTATCGAAGCCTTGCCACTCCTCGGTGGTGCCGCACCATACCAAGCCGTCCGGCTTGGGGTGAAGGGAACCGCCGCCTCCTGACAGGTCGTGGGATAAGCTCGGCCCCGGCAGCTCCATCCGGAGGATTTCTCCCTTGAGCGGGTCCACCGGAATGTATGCGTCCAGCCAGGGTTCGGCTCTCCGGGACCAAGGGCCCATGGCCAGCACCACTTGGCCGCAGGAGATTTTTCCATCGGCCAGCAACACCTCGGTGACTTCGCTGTCGGAGCGCTCCAGGCCGAGCACCGTTGCGGAGCGGGATTCCGCGCCCCGGCTCTCGGCAGCTTGCAGCAGGGCCAGCGTGAACTTGTAGCTGTCCAATGCGGCGTTGCCCCTGGCGTACACTCCCCGGATGGCGTTGGGCGAGACGCGAGGCTCCAAGTAGAGGACCTCTCTGGAATCCAGCCATCGGGCTTCGAAGCCCTCGACTGGGGCAAAAAGGTCCACGGTTTCCTGCAACTCCGGTAACTCGGCTTCGTCGAAAGCGACCTTGATCAGGGAGATGACCCGCCCGTCGTAGTCGATACCCGTCTCTTCTCCCAACACGTCCCACAGCTTGGTGTGCATGCGGTAGGACTCGATGGCCAATGGTCCCAGAGGTCCTGGTATGCAAGTTCCCTGCAATGGGTTGAGCCCTCCGGCGGAGAAGCCCGAGGCCTGGCTGGCTACCCCCTCCCGCTCGATGACGGTGGATTTGATACCGGCTTGGGCCAGGTAGTAAGCAACCGAGCAACCGGCCGCCCCGCCACCTATTATGACAACATCGCTGGTTTGCGCCATGAATGTTCCCCCTGTGCCGGTTTTGTTCTGAAAATCGCCCGCCTATTCTAGCCCAAAGAACCAGACCCCGAAAGCTCTCCATTGGGCGCCCCGAATGGCGTGGCATGCCAGGGGAATCCTGGGTAAAATAGGAAAACCGGGAGGTGACCATGCCCATTTACGAATACTATTGCGTCCAATGCGACGCCGAATATGAAATAATGCGGTCCGTGTCTCAGATCGATGAACCCGCCCCATGCCGGGTTTGCGGACAGCCCGGGCGAAGACAGCTATCCACCTTTTCCTTCAAGTCAAATACTTTTACGGCTCCCCATCTCAAGCCGGCGAGGGGAAAACCGTTACGTTCCCACAACCGGGAGGCGGCGCCAGGGCCTTCGGGCGGGAAGGCCTCGGAATAGATTGCAGTTGAGGATGGAAATCCCCCCAACCCCCCTTTATTAAAGGGGGGCGCTGTGACCAATTTGCTGAATCAGGCGAGGGGGGATTTCGCCCTCATTCCCAGTCAAGAAGAAGAAGCGCCCCCAGCACGCCCGGCGTTGCAGGGAATGCAGGTGCAGATCGAGCGTAGAAACCGGAAGGTGTAGATGCCGGTGTAGTGGGTGTCGCTCCAGAGAAACTGCAGGGCGTAGTTGCCAACCGGCAGGTGGTCAACCGCTTTCACGTCTTCCGGGACCGACTCGGGGTCCAGCCTCGGGTTACCGCTCATCTCATCGACGCAATTGGCGCACTGGCAGCGCAGCCGCAGATACCTGTGGGGAAAGGGGCTGCGGTGGCCGTCGTCCCACAGCACCACGATCGCGTCGTCGTTCAGTGACACTTCCTTGGGGAATATTGCCTCTTCCATATAGCTATCAGCTTTCAGCCGTCAGGGATGTGCCGAATCACGCACCGGCCTGCGGAGCCTGAACGTCGGACAGGCGGGCTGGCCGGGGCATTTCGTCGGGGTCGATGGGTATCTCGATGATGCTGGGACCGTCCACTTGCAACGCCTCAAGGAAGGCGTCGCCAATCTCCTCGGGACGCTCCACGTAAAACCCGGTTCCGCCGAATAGCTCAGCGTAACGGTCGAACCGGGGATTGCTGATGTCCGCGCCCACGTAACGCTCGTTGAAGGCGTGACGCTGGTAGGCTTTTTCCGAGCCCCAGCAGCCGTTGTTCATGATGACCGTCACCACTTTCAACCCGTAACGTACCGCGGTTTCAAACTCCTGGGCGTTGAACAGGAATCCACCGTCTCCGTTGAAGTTTATCACCGGCCGGTTGGGCGCGGCGAACTTGGCGCCCAACGACGCCGGGAAGCTGAAGCCCAACCCCCCCAGGTCCAAAGAGGTCAGCAGGCTTCTGGGTTCGTAGAAATTGAGACGGTCCTGCCCAAAGTTAGGCGCCAAGCCGGCGTCCAAGGCAACGATGGCGTCCCGAGGCATCACGCGGCGTATCTCGGCGTAGACGCGCTGGGGCTTAACGGGCAGACCACTGAGCCTACCTTCATCCTCCAGCCGCTGCTTGCGGCGGGCGAACCAATCGCCGATCTCGGCGACCCACTGCTGGCTGGGCCGGGGTTCACCTTGCCGGACGCGTTCCAGTAGGCTCTCCATGACCGCCTTGGCGTCCCCTTCAATGCCCACCGCCACCGGGTAATTGCGGCCCAACTCCTCGGGGTCGATCTCGATCTGGATGATGCTGGCGTCCGCCGGAATGAAGCGGTTGTCGTAGAAGGTGGTGGACTGGCTCAGCCTGGTGCCCACGGCCAGAATAACATCCGCCTGGCGGCATGCGTCGATGCCCTCCTCGCTGCCCAATCGCCCCAGGTGGCCCAGGAAATAAGGGTCGTCGTTGGGGACAGCATCGGCCCGTCCGTAAGAGGTTACTATGGGTGCGCCCACCATGTGGGCCATGCGGACAACCTCGTCACCGGCGTTGCTCCACAGCACGCCGCCTCCCGCCAGGATTACCGGGCGCTGGGCCGAAAGCAGCAAATTGGCTGCCTTCTCCACGAGGTTCCGGTCGCCCGGGGCCCTGGTTTGTCCCGACCGGTAGGTGTTGGGAGGCAACAGGTCCAGCTCGATTTCAGCTCCCGGCAGCAGGTCCCTGGGTATGTCGATCATCACCGGCCCCATCTTGCCGGAGGTGGCGACGCGAAAAGCGTGACGCAGGGCATCGGGCAGGCGCTCTATTTTATTGATGGGAAACGCGGCCTTGGTAATCGGCCGGAACAAAGCTACTTGGTCGAACTCTTGGGTCGAGCCGCGATACTGGTGGTCCCGAGACGCCGACGGCGCCAGCACTATCACCGGCGAGTGGGCCACGAAAGCCGAACCGATGCCGTAGGTCAGGTTCAACACGCCGGGTCCGTTGGTGGCCAAGCAGACGCTGGGCTTGCCGGAAATCCGGCTGAAACCGTCGGCCATCAGCGCCGCCCCTTGCTCGTGACGCACGCCCACAAATTCCAGGTCATCCCGGTCGTACAGAGGATCCAGAATGTCCAGGAAGGAGGAGCCTACGATGCCGAAGATGTGGGTGACGCCTTCCTGCCGCAACAGCTCGATAACGGCTTCACCGGCCTTCATCTTCTCAGCCACGGAAAAAACCTCCGAATTGGGCAAAATGGGCTCGTCTGGGCGCGATTCCGGTGCCCCGAGCAGTGTACCACAGTGCGGAGAAACACGAAGCTGGGCCAACGAAGCCGGCCGGGCCCGAGAAATTGACTACCCCTGCGCCAGCCCATAGAATCAGTGGTGCCTGCGTACCAATGCCGGAACACGCAAGCTATATAGAGGAGGCCCACATGGCTTACGAGCATATTCTGGTGGAAAAAGAGGAAGGGGTGGCTATTCTCACCATGAACCGCCCCGAGGTCCTTAACGCCATGAACTTCCAGCTTACCTACGAGCTCCACGAAGCTGTAATGGGGATGAACGCCGACGACGAGATCGGCTGCATAATTATCACCGGAACGGGACAACGCGCCTTCTCCGCGGGAGGCGACATCCACGAACAACGAGAGGAAGCCAAAGGCAACATATCGGAAGCGCGCAGGCTGCATGGCCACGAGCGCACCGGGTGGTCCTACGATATTTCAGCATCGCCCAAGCCGGTTATCGGCATGATGAACGGCCTGGCCCACGGAGGGGCAGCAGTATTGTCATCGTCGCTGGATTTCCGGGTCGGCTGCGAGCACTGCAACTTCCGCTTTCTGGCGGCCTCTTACGGCCGGATCAACTGCACCTGGACGCTGCCCAACCAGGTAGGCTGGCCCATGGCCAAGGAGTTGCTGTTTACCGGCCGGGTGGTGGAGGCTGAGGAGGCCTACCGCATCGGATTGTTGAACCACCTGGTGCCCTGTGCCGAGCTGCGCTCCAAGACCATGGAGCTTGCTACCGTCATTGCCAAGAACCGCCACGAGTCGGTCCAAGGGATCAAGCAGTTGCTGCTTCAGGATATGGGCCAGGACCTGCGCCAGCAATGGGAAAATGAGCGCCACTTCACCACCGAGGTGGTGCAGGGCTACGCGGTGGAAGAGGCCTTCCCCGAGTTCCTGGCGAGGAAAGGCCGGCCCTAGCACATCGATTTAGCTCCAGGGGGGAATAATGGCGTAGGGGCACGGTGGCACCCCAGGCAGGGGAACCGGGCTCCTTCACCTTTCTATCCTGTCAACCGCCGCGCGGGACCGCTGAAGGTTCGCCCGTGTCTGGGAAAAGTACACGGACTATTTGATCGGTAGCGAATGATGTAAAATAGCCACCCAGTAGCTAAAAGAGGTGCGGGTACGATAGCCCAATGTCCTCATTGCCAGACAGAGAACAACCCGGAACCATTCCAAGGGTTCTGCGTGGACGAAGCGATAGCTGGGCACCAACAATCCCCATATCTACAGTATCAGTGCAGCCGATGCCGACATGGAAAGCGATGTGTTGTCAATTATCGCCCGACGCATAGTATTCGGCAACCGGGGTCGCCAAAGCAGACAGGTTCCGACCTTTCGGGCCACTTTGCCGACCCACAAAGTGCCCATAAACGGGACCTTTCGGGCCACTTTGCCGACCCACAAGGTGCCAATAAACTGGACCATTCGGTCCCCCCAAGGCGGCCCCCGGTGTACTTGGGGCTAACCTGGCAACGTGGAACAATTGCATGGTCTGGTGGCCGTTGGTACCCGGCAGACGGGCAGTCCGCTCGATGCCATTGCGCCGGACGGGGACTGGAGAGAACTTCCACCCTCTCGCTGCACTGGTGGTAAGCCAAGGGGTGTTGGGTAATGAGCGGGACCAAAGTTCGCCAGAAACCAAATCTACCCGGGAAGAGTAAGTTGATGGTCAACACAATTACCACCACGGTGCGCCAAGACATCCAACCCGAAGCGATGAACGGCAAAACCTCTGGAGAGGACGGCATTCACCTCTACTACGAAGTGCTCTTGGAGGAGGTGGAAAAGAGTGTAGAAGAGTACAACGAGGCGGCGGTGGACGCCCTCCGGTGTAGCGATTATGACTCGGTTCGTCAGCTCATGGATTGGAGCGAGAAAGTCAAAGCCCATCATACACAGATCCAGTGCTTGCAAGCTAAATGGATCGAACTCGTCTCCACATGGGACATCGAGGCTTCCCAACAGAGCCTACCCGGACCGCGAGTCACCCAGAGGTTCC
Organism: Chloroflexota bacterium; assembly: GCA_022568195.1. GTDB lineage: Bacteria > Chloroflexota > Dehalococcoidia > Lucifugimonadales > UBA3495 > JADFFS01. The sequence goes on from JADFFS010000008.1 coordinate 43,104, forward strand.
CTGATGGGTTGCGCACCTCTGGACGGATTTACCGGCTTCCCATCCTGGCCAGCCTGGCCGAGCGCGGCGGCCTCGTGCACAACAAAACAATTCATGCGGACGTGCACGCATACCTGGAGCGCAGTCTCAACGAATATGACCTTCAGCCCCTGCTCTCTAACCCCGACCAACCCAGGTGGCGAAATACCTGCGTATGGTGTCTCGACCAGCTGGCCACAGAAAACTTGATAGTGGCTGGCTCTCCGCGGGGCAGCTGGGAAATAACGGGCGAATGGAGGGCGGAACTGGCCAGGCTACAAAGCCACGCCAGCGAGAATGTCCTCGACCTCGACCTCGACCTCGACCAGGGAGAGGCCACCGAAGGGGAGTTCGGGTCCGACTCCGATGACGATGAGGAACTCACCACTCCATCCTTCGCGTCGGAGGAAATAGCAGAAGGACCGGAAGAGGAGCAGTAAACGGACTCTACCTTGGCCCTACCAGTGGGAATATATCCGGAACGCGCCGGTTAAAAACAATTATAGGTACAGGCCAAACCAGATTAATAACAGGAGATGAACGATGATCGGGGAGCGTGCAACGAAAAGGTTCGAGTTGGTGGGCTCGTCCAAGCAAGGGATACAGCAGGCCATCGAGAACGCAATCGAACGGGCAGGCCAGACTATACGGGACCTCGACTGGTTCGAGGTTAAGGCAATCCGAGGCAATATTCAGGACGGCGGGGTTCTGTGGTACCAGGTAAAGCTAGGGGTGGGCTTTCGGGCCCTAGACCCCACAGATCTAACCAGCAACGAATAGAGCAAGTGGCTGTCCGGAACAAGTTTTCATACAAACGCGGGGCAGTACCCATGGATTTTCCGCCCAACAGTGGAAATCAGCCCCGGCAGAGAATACGTAAACTTCTGAAGCAGATCAGGTCACGACTGACCTGTCCCCTCCACTCGGCCTCCACAGATTGTTCCAAGTGGTGGGCCCACGTTCGGATTGAGGCTATCCCAGAGCAGACTTTAGGGTGGCGTAGATCTCCTCGTCCTCGTGCCCATTGTCTGCCAGCCACTGGATAGCCTGCCCGACAGCCGACCTCAGCGTGGGCCTACCGCCTCGTGGGCAATACACCCTGTTCGACCTGGCCGACCTCTGTACTCGCCCCTCGGCCACCAGCTTCCGCCACTGTCCCATGGCCGAGGCCCTCGAGCGCGATGTCAGCTGCTCGAAGATCGCCGCCGCCCGGTAGGGACCACCGACACCGGGGGTGACGGCCAGAGCTATCAGCGCGGCAATCTCGCCCTCGGTCCACGGTGACCCGGTCACCACGATGGGTATCTGGACCCCGTGCCCACTGTCCACGGTTTCGACCTCCGGCTCTGTGCCCTCAAGGGTTCCGGTGGCCTGCGGGGCTCCGGGCTGGCCCTCGGCACCCCCGTCGGCCCCCGGCCCTCCAGCGGTCGCCTCGTTGGCACGCCGGGTATCCCCCTCCGCGCCATCCGGACCGTGGGTCGCACTTGATTCCTCGCTAGGAGTCTGTCCGACGATTCTTGAGGAACGCCGCCATCAGGGCCAGGCGAGTCTTGCGGGAACTCAATGAATCCGTTTTGGCCTGGAGGCTCCCGTGGGCAGCGCGGTCCGGGTCAAAAACCGTCTTCGGTCCCCTGTTCTGGGAGCCTGTTTGGCTTATCCCGCCGGTGCCAGGCTGGCTCGCCACAGTTTCAGGATATTGTGGGTCAGGGCCACCAGGGTGAACTCTCCTGCCACCTTGTCCGGACCCCGAAGCAGGAACTGCCGGAAGCCCCGGGCCTGCTTGATTAGCCCGTGAACGGGTTCGGTGATGGCTTTGCGCCGGGCGTAGATCGCCCGCCCTTCCGTGGTCTGCAGTTTGTCCCGCATGGCGCCACGCAACGGTGTCCTGGTCCGGCTTCCATGGGCGATTCCGCCTGGGTGGTGCCGCTCTCGCCCGGTGGCAACGTAGGCATCGAACTGCCGCTCTGCCAGCATCCTCAAGTTGGCTTCGCTGCAGTACCCCGCATCTGCCGTGAACCACTTTGGCCGGCGCTCCTCTTCTGGGACTCCCAGCCTAGCCAGGTTCTCTTCCAGCCGGTCCAGCATGGGCCTCAATCTGAGGCTATCACCGCTGTGGGCCGTCACCTCCTGGGCCACGATCACCCCGCTGGCCTCCTCCACCATGACCTGGGCATTGTAGCCCTGAATCCAACCGTGAGAAGACTTCATGATCCGGCTGCCGGGGTCGGTGAAATTGCTCTGTTCCTTGGGCCGGGGTACCGCCTTTGCCACCGCGGCTGCCACCTCTTCCGGCTCCGCCCCTCTGGCTTCAGCGCGCTCCTGCTCCCGCTTTCTTGCCCGCTCTTCTAAGCGCTCTTTCGCCTCTCTAATCTTCTCCAGGCGGCCCTCCCGGCGCCGCAATTCCTCGGGCAATTCATCCCCCCGCTGCTCCGGCCCATACTCGGCATCCTCGGCCTCGTCCACCTCTGCCGCCCGCCGTAGCAACTCCTTGACCTCCGCCGCCAGTTGGGGTTCCACCTCCTGAATACGCCCGTAGCTCATGGCTTTGTGCTTGGAGGCGTTGGCCTGGTATTTGCTCCCATCCAGGGACAGATGCCCCATCCGCACCAGACCCGCCTCTCGGCACATTCTCAGCACTTCCAGAAACAGCCTATGGAAGGTCTCCAAGTGCTCCTTCCGGAAATCCGACAAGGTCCGGAAGTCGGGAAACTGGCCCCCGGAGAGCACCCGGAACGCCAGGTCCATCTCGCAGGCCCCGGCTATCTTCCGGGAGCTGTATACCCCAGTGCAGTAGCCGTACAGGAGCAACGTCAAGAGCATCTGTGGATGGTAGCCCCGAGGGCCCCGCCCTCCTTGGTACCGCTCAAAGATGGGCCTCAGGTCCAGCAGGCTCACTGTCTCTTCCAGGAAGAAGGCCAAATGTCCTTCGGGCAACCAATCCCGTGGGGCTTGGGGCAGTAGATAGGCTTGGTCCAGGGAATAGGGCCGAAAGCTGTAGGCCATGGAGCACCTCCCCTCACTTCCCCCTTAGCTTACCCTTTCACCCCTCGGTTGGCGACCCACTTCTCGCTATTCCCCCGGAAATATCGGACAGACTCCTAGGACTGCGAGCGATAGGCCTTGCCAACTGTCAGTCCCGCCCCACACCAATCAAAGTGTCGTCAGCCTGAACTCCGGCGATTCTTGGAGTCAACGACGTATAGGTTCCCAGGCTCGATAACGCCGATGCCATATTGATGCCTGACCTGTACCTCATTGAGGCCTTCCGTGGGCCAATTCCAGAGAAACGGTCGAACCGCATCGCAGGCCTGCACACCTTTAGAAGCTTTCGTGTATTTCTTACCCTTGCCCCAAACCTAGTACACTCACTTCGACGATTCTCAAAATGAATTCAAAGATGCTAAAACTCGGATATCAAATACAGATCCTTCAAAATTTGTCTCTGATATCATTCTGAGTAAAGTAAACGGGGACCAAGGAGTTGGTGTTCGGCGGCCTCCCATTACTCGAAATGGCCAGACACCTAGAGTGAGGTGCACAGCATAGCCAGGAGATACCAGCGCCCAACACCTGCCTGACGCGCCCCGATCCAGTGTGCCGATGCCCATCGGGGTTCAAGCAAAGAGAATGATCTAGGGCCAGTGGCGGTCTCCCTAATGAGGAAATAAATGGAGGTAGCATCGGTTGACGAGAAGTATGAGGTTTAACAGGACTGTTGTGGGGACAACCCGGTGGTTAGGATGTACTACATGGTCACCCTGGAGGATGGGAGGTAGTGGCATCTTGCGCAGCATCCTGCACAGCGTTTGGTATCCGCAAACGGGGTAGATCCCAACATTATGTTTACTGAAATCGGACAATTGTTGAATACTATGGAGGTATTGTTAACTGACGGGCGTTGATTGTCTCCCAAAGCGATGCTAAGGTTCAGAATGGGCAACACCGCCGGCCGGGTACTCCTCCAGATTGGCCAGATAAAACGATAATGTGGTCCAAAGTACCCAAATTGGAGCTACATATCTCCTTAGTGAACTCAAGCAACCGGAAGCAGAATAAACTCTCGGTCTAGCTGTTGGCTAACCAGCTGCTGAGAGACAAGGATGTACATGCGATCATCTAAGAGTCCCAGTGTTCAGAGTTCCACTGTAAGTCAGAGCTCTCCTGTAAGTGTGATTGTGCTTGCGCCAAGCGTACTCATACGTTCCTTTCTTCCACGATTGATGAGTCAGAGAGGTTCTGTCTCCCATCCTGAAGAGCAGCTTACTGCTGAGGAAGGCGAGCTCGATATTCCGCAGATCGTCGTAGAGCCTCTTTCGCCCCGTGTTCTGGAGGAGCT
>JADFFS010000091.1 GCA_022568195.1 Chloroflexota bacterium
GATAGCAACGGGGCCGTGGCCAAGGATTCTCAAGAGATGCATCATGCCGGCTATGCGCGCTGCAATGCCGAGTATCACAGGGAATCCGGGGAATGGGAAATCAACGAACCTTTTTTGTGCGTGGTTCCGTAGCAAGACACCCCCGCTCACAGCAACCAAGCAAGGATGCGTATCCGCTTGTTGGAATAATGCCGGGTAATACGGTTGTAAGTGCGCCCAAACAGGAGGAACACCAAGACCGAATTATGAAAAATCTGCATTTACTAAAGCCCATAGTCTTTCTCGACGTGGAGACTACCGGACTAAGCACCTCGAACGACCGGATCGTGGAGCTGACTGTATTAAAGGTCGATCCTGACGGCCGGGAAGAAGAGAGGAGTGTCCGATTGAATCCGGGAATTCCCATTCCTTCTGCTGCTACTAGAGTCCATGGGATTTCGGATGTGGATGTGGCTGACAAGCCTACATTCAGTCGATACGCCAAAGGCTTAATGTCCTTTTTGGAAGGCTGTGATCTGGGCGGATTTGGGATTATTAGATTCGACGTACCAATCCTCCAGGCAGAATTTAGAAGGGCTGGACTTGAGTTTGAGACGGAAGGCCGACGAGTGGTCGACAGTCTGTTGATCTACCACAAATACGAGCCACGAGACCTGGCTTCGGCGTTTGAGAAATACTGTGGGAAGACGTTTCAGGAAGCCCATACTTCGACCGCCGACGTTAGAGCGGCAGCAGAGATTCTTGATTCTCAGATCGCTCATTACCAAGAGCTATCTCCGGACGTTGAACAACTCCACGAATTGTGCCACCCTAGGGAGCCGGACTGGATCGATGACGAAGGGAAGTTAATTCTGTCAGACCAAGGCCCTGCTTTGGGATTTGGGAAATATAGCGGCAGATTGTTACAAGATGTGGCCCGTTTAGACCGCGAGTACCTGGAGTGGATTTGCACCGCCGATTTTTCCAATCAAGTCAGGGAGACCGTGAGGGCGGTTCTATCTCCGGGGGCGCCGGACGGCTAGCTGGCACACCGCTCACTCTGTCTACTTATTTGCCGCAGGCCCCAATCTACTCGGAGGTGTTAGCTTCATGGTTCCCACGGACATCACCGGGCAGTTGGCCCAGTACATGGCGGAAGCCAGAACCCGGAGCCTCCCGCCGGAGGTCGCGGAGGCAGCCAAACACCGTATCTTAGATACCCTCGGCGCAATGGTTTCCGGCGCTCGCCTCAAGGCGGGAGAGCTGGCTATCCGGTATGTGCGCCTACAAGGTGGCCTGCCAGAGGCTTCTGTCCTGGTAACCGACGTGAAGACATCCGTCGTGAATGCGGCGCTGGCAAACGCGATGTTTGGCCATGCCGATGAAACAGATGACTTCGAGCCGGTGACCAAGGCCCATCCGGGCTGCTCAACAGTACCCGCGGCCCTGGCCATGGCGGAGCGCCAAGGCAGCTCCGGCGAGGACTTGCTGCGGGCCGTGGTCCTTGGCTATGACCTGTGCTGCCGCTTCCTCTTGGCCCTGGGGCCGGACCTGGTGCGCGGGGGCCACCGCAGCGCCGAAGGGACCAGCTCAACCATGGGCAGCGCGGCGGCGGCGGCGTCCATCGCCAAGCTGGACCAGACAGGCATGCGCTACGTCCTCTCCTACGCCGCCCAGCAGGTCTCCGGCATCTGGAGTTGGGTGCGGGATACGGAACATGTGGAGAAGGCTTTCGACTTTGCGGGCATGGGAGCCCGTAACGGTGTCACTGCCGCCACCATGGTTCATGCGGGCTTTACCGGCGTTTGGGACGTACTGGAAGGCGAGCACAATGTGCTGGAAGCCCTCTCCCCGTCGCCCAAGCCCGGCGAGATGGTGAAGGACCTGGGTAGCCGCTTTTTCGTGACCGAGACGGCCATCAAGCCCTACTCCGTGGGTTATCCTATTCAGTCGGCTCTGGACGCATTCTTCGCATTGCACCGGGAGCACGGCCTGACCGTGGATAATGTTGAAAGCATCACCGTCCGGCTACCGGAAGACGGCGCCCGCATCGTCAACAACCGCTCCATGCCCGACGTCAACTGCCAGCACATGCTCGCTTTGGCCTTGGTGGACGGGGGGGTCACCTTTAACTCCACCCAATCCTACCAGCGTATGTCAGACCCCGCGGTACTGGCGGTGAAGGAACGCGTGGATCTGGTGGCTGACCCTGGGCTCATGGACCCGGAGGCCCCTCGTAGCGCCAAAGTGGAGGTGGCCTTAAAGGACGGCCGGACCCTGAGCCACTTCACGCGCTATGCTTTTGGCACCCGGGAGAACCCTATGAATACCGAGAGCGTCAGCGCAAAGGTGCGGGACCTGATGGAGCCGGTGCTGGGCCCGGCGCGGACAGAGGGCGTCATCCAGCGGGTGAATGATTTAGAGGGCGTGGCCAACGTCCAGGAGCTGCTGCCGTTCCTGACCCTGAGTCCGCAGGAGATGGCCGGTGTCTCCCCTAGCCACTAGGCCAGCCAGCATAACTATCCGACAGCACGATTAGCCGCGGTTCGCCTTATCGGTAGCGGTCCGTCTCAGTATTTGGACCCGGTGAAGCCGGTCTATACTGTAATCCCGACTGGAGCTTTCGACTTTAGAGGTCAGGCATGACACAACGACAGACCAGGTTAGAGGACAAGGTAGCCATCGTCACCGGGGCAGGAGCCACCGGCAGTGGGGACTTTGTCGGGATCGGGCAGGCCATATCCATCCTATTTGCCAGGCAAGGGGCCAAAGTGCTTTTGGTAGACCGGGACCAGAAGAACGCTGAGACGACTCTGGCCACCATCAAGGAGGAAGGTGGCGAAGCCTCGGTGTTCCTTGGTGACGTTACCAGCAACGCCGACTGCCAGGACATGGCCCAGGCTGCGGTGTCACACTACGGCAAGCTGAATGTGCTGGTCAACAACGTTGGCATCAGTGGCCCCGGCTCGGTTACCGACGTGGACGAGGAGTTCTGGGACACGGTAATCAATGTGAACCTGAAAAGCGTCATGCTCACCAGCAAGCACGCAATCCCGCAGATGATAGAGGCTGGCGGCGGCTCCATCATCAACCTGTCCTCCATCGTGGGCCTGCGGGCCGGGAGCGGGAGGCCCAGCCACCCCTACGCCGCCTCCAAAGGAGGCATCATCGGCCTGAGCAACTCTATGGCGGTCCACTACGGCCGGAACAACATCAGGGTTAACTGCATCGCCCCTGGCCACATCCACAGCCCAATGGTCGCCCGCCACTCCACCGCGGAAATGCTTGACCTGAGGCGCAGGGCTGGGCCATTGGGTACCGAGGGCACGCCCTGGGACGTGGCCTGGGCTTCGCTGTTCCTGGCTTCAGATGAGGCCCGCTGGATTTCAGGTGTAACCCTGCCAGTGGACGCCGGGCTACTAGCTGCCACACCTCTCGCTATGTTTCCTTACTTGCGGGATCCCGAGTAACCCCACCGCACCGTAACCGCCGGCCCGGCGTCCGGCGCCGCGTGGTAGCCGGGCGTCAACGTTGGCCACCATCCGAATAGTGCCAGGCTATTGACGGTAATCCCTTCAAAAAACGATAATTTGCGTAACCGTCCCCCTGAGCGTGTCGAAGGACGGTTGCGGCGAATCTCGCGATACGAAAAAACGGCGCCACATTGCTGATGGAACATTCCTCACTGCCCCGCGAAGACCTGGGCCTGTTCACTGACCTGTACGAGCTGACCATGGCCCAGGCATTCTTTCGACAAGGCATGTCCGCTCAGGCTACCTTCAGCCTGTTCATACGCCGGAATCCGCCGGACAGGGGCTACCTGGTGGCTGCGGGTCTGGAGGACGTTCTCGACTACCTGGCGAATCTCCGGTTCAGCGCCGGAAGTATCGATTACCTCCGCGATATCGGGATTTTCACCAGGGATTTTCTGGACTTCCTGGCAGGTGTGCGTTTTACCGGCAGCGTTCGGGCTGTGCCCGAGGGCCGCTTGTTCTTCGCCAACGAGCCGGTGCTGGAAGTAACCGCTCCGGTAATCGAGGCCCAACTGGCCGAGACCTTCATCATCAACCAGGTTAATTTGCAGACTCTACTGGCCACCAAGGCCGCTCGCTGCGTCTGGGCCGCCCAGGGCCGCGGCCTGAGCGACTTCGCATCCAGGCGCACTCACGGTACCGACGCCGCCCTGAAGATGGCCCGGTGCAGCTACATAGCCGGCTTCCAGTCCACCAGCAACGTGCTGGCGGCCCAACGATACGGAATACCCCCGGCGGGCACCATGGCCCACTCTTTCATATCCAGTTTCACTTCGGAAGCCGAGGCATTCCAGGCCTACGCCGACACATTTCCCGACCGTACCATTCTGTTGCTGGACACCTACGACACCGTCGAAGGCGCGCGAAATGCCGTTAAGATAGCCAAAAACCTGGAACACGACGGGCATCGTTTGGTAGCGGTACGCCTGGATTCCGGGGACTTCGAATCCCTGAGCCGACAGGTGCGCGAGATTCTGGACGACGCCGGCTTGGACTACGTCCAAATCCTCGCCTCGGGTGGACTGGATGAGTTTGAGCTCGATGATTTGGTGCAGGCCGGAGCTCCCATCGACATGTTTGGAGTGGGCACCAAGGTTGGAGTCTCCGCCGACGCCCCCTGGTCGGACATGGCCTACAAACTGGTGTGTTACGATGGACGGCCGGTCATGAAGCTGAGCACCGGCAAGGTCTCTCTTCCAGGCGCCAAGCAGGTGTTTCGGGTGCGGGACGGCCAAGGGCGGTTGTCCCACGATATAATCGGCCTGGACCACGAGAGCTACCCGGAAGGTGAAGCCCTATTGGAGCAGGTGATGTCGGGAGGTGCGCCAACCGGCCCCGCGGCGCCCTTGGACCTTATCAAAGAGCGCCTGGCCCAGGATCTCCAGGATCTAGACGCCGGGATCAAGCGCATCCGCCACCCGGACGAATACCCGGTCAGCGTTAGCCCTGCATTAGAAGAGTTGAGGGTCCAGGTGGAGCAACAGTTGCAGACCGCCCAGTAGAGGTATAGCGAGGTACCCGGGACTTGGCCCCTGTACCGAATTCAACCAAGCAAGCTCCCCTAGAGGTCGATGAATGAAGATCGCAGTTTGCGTCAAGTACGTACCTGTGGTTTCCCGCATCCAGTTCGACTACGAGCAAAAGACCATCATCAGGGAGGGAGTGCCGTCGGAGGTCAACCCCTTCGACCTGCTTGGGGTCGTCCGCGCGGTGGAGATGAAGAATGCGGACGGGGACGAGGTGGTGGTCGTCTCCATGGGACCGCCCAACGCGCGGGAAGGACTGATACAATGCCTGGCCTTGGGCGCCGACCGGGCGGTGCTGGTATCGGACCGGGTTCTGGCCGGGTCCGATACGTTGGCCACTGCCCGCGCCCTGTCACTGGCTCTGGCCCGGGAGAAACCCGACCTGATTATCTGCGGCCGAAACAGCGCCGACTCGGAAACGGGCCAGGTGGGGCCGGAAATAGCCGAGTTGATGGATATTCCGGTAATCAGCCAGGTGCGAAAGCTGGAATACAATGAAAGATGCGACGGCGTGATTGCCGAGAGGATTCACGACGAGGGGTATCAGGTCATCGAGGCCTCGTTGCCGGCCCTGGTGTGCGTCACCGAAGGCGTGGCCCCGGAGCTGTATCCCAACCGGGAAGGAATGGCGGCAGCACAGGAAAAGCCGTTGGAGGAGCTGTCTGCCGCCGCTCTGTCCTCCGACCTGACGCAGTTCGGCGTCGAAGGTTCGCCCACCTGGGTCCAAGACATCCGCCTGGTCGAGCCCGACCGGTTGGGTGTGATTATCGAAGAAGAGGACCCGGTTGCCGCAGCCCGGCAAGTGTCTGAGGCGCTCAAGGAACGTCTGGCCGTATTGGAGTCGGGCGCCGCTGCGACTGGCTCAGCCACCGACTCCGCCCGCTACCCCGGTGTCCAAGACAAAAGCATCTGGGTGGTGTGCGAGACCGCGCCCGGCGGTCTGCGCCACGTGACCCTGGAAATGCTGGGGAAAGCCCGGCAGCTGACCTCTTTTACCAAGAGCGAAGTGGTTGCGGTGTTAATCGGCGCCGCTCAAGAGGAAACCATAAACGCCCTGGCGGCATACGGCGCGGACCGGGTGCTGGTACTGGACAACGCCGGATTGGGCGCTGCTTGGGGACGGTCCGTGGGGAAAGCACTGGCTTCGGCAGTAGATGAAACCCCGCCCTATGCCATATTGTTCGCATCCACCCCCGACGGCAGGGACCTGGCTTCAGGAGTGGCCGCCCGCCTGGGTTTGGGACTGACGGGGGACGCCATTGACTTGGAAGTAGACCAAGAGGGCCGGCTGGTGCAGCTCAAGCCCGCCTTGGGCGGCAACGTGGTGGCGCCCATCCTGTCCAAGACCCTTCCTAACCTGGTCACACTGCGCCCGGGCTTGCTTACCCCTATCGACCCCGACCCTGCGGCTGCCGCTACCGTGGAACACATCGTTACCGCTGATCCTTCCCCGGAAGGACGGGACATCAAAGTCCTGGAGGACCACCGGGAGGAGGACACGGGCGCCTTGGCGCTGACCCAGTCCCAGGTTGTCTTGGCGGTCGGCATGGGCATCGGTGGGCCAGAGAACCTGCCGCGGATAAGGGAGTTGGCCAGCTCCATCGGTGCAGCCCTGGCTACCACCAGGGACGTGGTCCACGCCGGCTGGCTTCCGGATCAAATACAGGTCGGTATCAGCGGCCGCGCCATTGCGCCCAGGGTGTACCTGGCTGTGGGTATCCGCGGCGCGTTCAACCACACCGTGGGAATACAGAAAGCCGGGGTGATTATCGCGGTCAACCCCAACCGCAGGCACGCCATTTTCCGGTCGGCCGACTACGGCATCGTGGGCGATTGGGAAACCTACCTGCCTCCCCTGGTGGAGGCGCTGAAACCCATTCTTAACGGCCCGGACTAGTCTTATGTCAACCACCGAAGAGCTATCCCAGCTAATCTCCCGAACAACCTTCGCCGCGATTCCGCCCGAGGTGGTGGAGGTGGCCAAGGTGGTGATCCTGGATGGGCTGGGCGTCACCCTGGCTGGTTCCCAGGAGCCGGCAGCCCGCATCGTCGCTGAATACGTGGGCGAAATGGGAGGCACGCCCCAATGCTCCGTCTTCGGCCACGGCTTCCAGACCTCTCCGGTGATGGCGGCTTTTGCCAATGGCGTGGCCGGCCACGTGTTGGACTACGAGGTCATGTGGCATCCCGCTACCCACGCTACTTCGCCTACCTTGCCTGGAATTCTGGCCCTGGCTGAAATGCGCCAGTCCGGCGGACAGGATGTTCTCGCGGCGCTGGTCACGGGGTTCGAGGTCCAGGGCCGGATTCGGGTGGCGTCGGCGGACTCAGACATGCGAGGGTTTCACCCTCCGGGAGTGGTTGGAGTCATGGGCAGCGCGGCCGCTGCCTCGGTGATGTTGGGTCTGGAAGCACAACAGACGCGCATGGCCCTGGGCATCGCCGCATCCCGGGCTGGGGGAGTATCGGCCAACACCGGCACCATGACCAAGTCCACCCATTGCGGCAACGCCGGCCGGATGGGACTGGAAGCGGCCTTGCTGGCGGCCAAAGGCTTCACCGCCCATGCCGATATCTTCGAGCATCCCACCGGCTACGGGGCGGTGCTTTTTGGCGCCGAGTTCGACGTGGAAGCGGTGACCAAGGACTTCGGCAACCCCTACCGCATGGTGGACCCCGGTATCGCCATAAAGAAACACCCCAGCCAGTACGGGACCCACCGGGGCATAGATGCGGCTCTGGAACTGCGCCAGACCTACGGGATTGACCCGGGGGAGATCAAATCGGTGAGTATAGAAACCCCGGAGATGCGTTACGTAGGACGTCCGGCGCCCCAGACTGGGCTGGAAGGAAAGTTCAGCTTCCAATACACCGTCGCTTCGGCCCTGCTGGATGGAGCAATCACCATCGACACCTTCACCGATGAGATGCTGCACCGCCGGGAGCTGCAAGCCTTGCTGGCCAAGACCGAAGTGGAAATGAACGCGGAAATCCCCAGCAACTTCGACCAGATGTGGATTACGGTCAACGTGCGTATGAACGATGGCTCCGAACACAGCGTCCGGTGCGCCCGGCCCCGGGGAATCTGGGGCAACCCCTTGAGCCGGGAAGAGCGCTTGACCAAGTTTCGCCAGTGTGCGCAGCGAGTGCTGCCCAGTGATGGTGTTGAGGCGATCATCGAGATAGTGGAGGACTTGGACCACGGCAACAGCCGTGATGTGGCGGAGCTTGTGGAGTTCCTGGTCCGTACACCGGATAGCTAGACCCGCCCACTTGACACTATTCCGCCGGAACAGCACAATGGCAGTGCACGAACCGTGTCTGCAGCTACTAATCTTGGGCCGCACATCCAAGTGGCTGTCGCCTTGATTGCTAGCCAATAGGGTGGCCCAAATCGAGGGGAGGAATACCATGGACTTCGGATTTTCACCGGAACAGGAAGCCCTTCGAGACGAGGTCCGTCAGTTTATAGTGGACAACGTGACCCCAGAGGTCAAAGGTGAGGTCGAAGGGGACGCTGAGGGGGGCCGCGGTCCCTTGGTGCGGGAGCTCTACAAGAAGATCGCCGACAAGGGATGGATCGGGATTAGCTGGCCCAAGGAGTACGGTGGCCAGGACGGGAGCCGGCTGGACCAATACATTGTTGAAGAGGAGTTTTCCAGGATCGGTATCGGCGTTGGCGGCGCTGGTAGCGGCGCACCGGCCCTCCTGGCGGCGGGAACCGACGAGCAGAAAAAACACTTCCTCCCGGGATTGATCAGCGGGGATATCGTGTTCGCCCTGGGTTTCACCGAGCCCCAGGCCGGCTCGGACCTGGCAGGCCTTCAATGCCGGGCGGTTAAGGACGGCGACGAGTACGTTATCAACGGCCAGAAGATGTACACCTCGTCGGCCCACTACGCGACCCACATTTACCTGATGGTCCGCACCGACCCCGACGCTCCCCGGCACCGGGGAATCTCGATTTTCTTGATCCCCATGGATACTCCAGGCATCACGGTGCGTGCTCTGTGGACCATCCAAAACGATCCCCCGGCGCCCGTGGGCACTACCTACGGCCAGAGCCGGACCAACGAGACCTTCTTCGAAGATGTCCGGGTGCCAGCCACTTGTATGCTCGGCGAAGAGAACGATGGCTGGTACGTCGGCGCCATGGGGCTGAACCTGGACCGGGTCGGCGCCAGCAGGTATCTGATTTCCGTGCGCCGGGACGAGGACATCATCAACTGGGTCAAGGAGAACAAGCAGAACGGCTACTCCTTGGCGGACGACCCGGCCATCAGGGACCGGTTGGCCGAGCTGTGGATCGAGGCCCAGGTTTGCCGGCTGATGACCATGCGCAGTATGTCTCTGGTGGAACGGGGCGGAAACTTCACGTACGAAGGGGCCGCCGAGAAGGTGTGGGCTCCCGAACACGGAGTAAAAACCACCGAGACCATATCCCAGATATTGGGCCCCTACGCCCAGCTACTGAACGGCTCCGAAGGCGCCATCAAGGACGGCATATTCGCCCACAATCTGATGGGCTCCTTCCAGTCGGGAATCAACCACGGCAGCGTGCAGGTGATGCGAGACCAGATCGCCCGGCGCGGTCTTGGTCTCCCGCGTGGATAGCAACCGCCACGAACCTCTCTTTATTGGGACGTTTGCAGAAAACTCAACCTGCGAGGTCCAAATCCCCCTATATCCCCCTTTGCAAAGGGGGACTCAGGGGGATTTCTCTCCAGCGCCGGAATGTCGAGCAGAATTTAGGGATCTCTTCAAGCCTAAATAACAGGAAAGCGTCATGGACGTCTTACTGAACGAAGAAGAGCAAATGCTGCAGAACGCGGCCAGGGAATTTTTGGTGGGTGAGTGCCCTCCCAGCTTGGCCCGGGCCATGGAAAAGGACGATCTGGGCTACCCTCCGGAGTTGTGGGGGCAAATGGCCCGGCTCGGTTGGTTGGGCCTGGCTCTGCCGGAGCGTTACGGTGGACAAGGGCTGCCTTTATCCTATCTGGGCATAATCTTGGAAGAGATAGGCCGGGCCATCGCCCCGGTGCCCTTCCACTCAACCATGGTCCCGGCTTTGACCATCGCATTGGACGGGAACGACGAGCAACGCAGCGATATTCTGCCCCGAGTTTGCCAGGGTGATTTGGTGATGACCTGGGCTCTCACCGAGGTCGACCCTCGATTCCTGCCGGAAACTATCCACATGGAAGCTGTGCCGGAGGGAGATAGCTTCGTTCTCACCGGCACCAAGATGTTCGTCGACAACTTCGGCGCGTCAGGCGTCTGTCTGGTAGCATGCCGTACAGCTCCGGCCTCGCCGGACAACCAGGGGATTTCCTTATTGCTTGTGGACCCGGCCAGCCCGGGAATCTCCCACATACCGCTTACCACTTTGGCCAAGGACAAGCAAAGCCAGGTAACTTTCGACCACGTCAGAGTCCCAAAGACGAATATGGTCGGTGAATTGAACCAGGGCTGGCCTCTGGCCGAGGAGATGATAGACCGGGCAACATTGCTGCTGTGCGCCCAGATGATCGGGGCAACCAGGAAAGACGCCGAGATGGCTATCGAATACGCCAAAAACCGGGTGGCCTTCGGCCGTCCCATAGGCTCCTTCCAAGCCATCCAGCATTTGTGCGCCGACATGACCCTATGGGTGGACGGCGCCCAACTGTTAACCTACGAAGCCCTGTGGAAAATGGACCAGGGCATGCCCGCCAGGATTGAAATCTCCCAGGCCAAGTCCTTCTGCAACGAAAAGTGCGAAGCCGTGGTCCGGTCCTCGCAGGTGATTCACGGGGGAATCGGGTTCATGATGGAGTTCGACCTGCATCTGTGGTTCCGCCGGGTCACGTCATGGACCATGCGACTGGGCACCAGCTTCGAACACCGGGCCAGAATTGCCGAAGCGCTGCTGGACCAGCCGGGCCGAGTAAGGCTAGGTATGCCCCTGGTTCCAACTCCCTGACGGTTTCAACCGGCCCCAAAGCAAATAGGAGAGTGTGATATGCCGACAGACCTGGTTTGCAAGAAAGAAATCGACGAGGCCGATGCCAGGGCCGAGACCGGCCAGACCAGGTATGGGGCTACCGAGGTCGACCCTCTGAAGGGGACCCGAATCTTCCACAACGGTAGCTGGTACTACTTTTGCAGCCTGGACTGCAGGACCAAGTTCCTGGCCAGTCCGGACTCGTATTTGGCACAATCCAGCGCATAAACGCGGTGGCCTGGGCCCCGGCTATCACTCGGTTCTAAAGTTAGCGTTGAAAAATCCCCCGCCTTCCTTGAAGATCAAGGGAGATCGGGGGATTTATTTTGCGGCGGTCCCTACGTGTACAGCCGGTCGTAGGCGGAGGGCCGGTGGATGCCGTGCTCCTCGTCGTAATCCGGCGCGCTGACTATCTGCCCGGTCATGGTCTCCGGGGTTTGCTGGGCCAGGAAGACCGCCGATGGCCCAATGTCGTCGGGTAACCTCATCCTCTTGTGGACCTCGGCGTCGTAGTCGTCGTTGGGCTTGGTCAGGACCCACCCGGGCGTCAATGTGTTCACGGCGATGCCATACTGCTTGACATCCTCTGCCACCGACTCGGTCAACCTCTCCAGGGCGGCCTTGGACGCGCTGTAGGCTGCCTGGCCGGCTGTCCCCTTGCGGGCCACACCACCGGAGCTCATGTTGATTACCGCGCCGCTGCCTCTGCTGACCATGTGGGGCAGCGCCGCCTTGCAACACAGGAATGCCGTGGTGAGATTGGACGCCATCACCAGGTTCCACTCGTCTTCAGTAAGGTCGAGAAAGGACACCTGGTGAGCCAGCTCGTTGGTAAACATCCGGTAGCCGCCCACGTTGTTCACCAGGATATCCAGTTTTCCCAGGCCCTGAATCGCTTGGTCGACGGCCCTGTAAACCTGCTGGCTGTCGGTCAGGTCGGCGGTTACCACCAGGCCCTTGCGTCCCAACGCGGTAATTCGGTCCGCCACTTCCTCAAGATCGGAACGAGTGCGGGATACCACGACCACGTCGGCGCCTTCCTGGGCGTAGGCCAGCGCGATGCTGCGGCCTATTCCCCGTCCCGCGCCGGTCACCATGGCGGCTTTTCCTTCAAGTTGCATAGTGTCCTCCCTGCCGGGGATGAGGGATGGGCGAGGAAAAGCGCCTTCTGGGCTCTTAAGTTCCGACCCAACCGGCGGCGGTTATGTCAATCACCTGATTGTCGGGGCCCCGGTACTTGATCTCATAGTAGGAACGAGGGCCGTGGGCGGGCAAGTTGCTCAGGTCGACCTTGTCCATCATCGACTTGGCCCCGGCCTCTTCCAGCTTGGCGCAGGTCCCTTCAACGTCCTCTACCAGAAATCCCAGGTGGTCGATGCCGGCGTAGCCTGACACGTCCCGGGGACTTTCACCATTACCCGAGTCCTTGGACTGAAGAATAGCCAGGTTAAGGTAGCCATCTGAGAGGTAGACGCCCGAACCGGCCTTTCCCACCTCTTCCATGTCGAACACCTTTTTGTAGAATTCGGCGGTTTTCTCGGGGTCCGGGGTCCGAATAGCTATGTGCTTGATCTTTGCCATGACTACCTCCTTATATAATACTTAGCGTCTCTAAAAAGTCTATTGTGTCATTCTGAGAAGCGGAGCGACGAAGAATCTTCCTTCGCGTTGGAAGTAGATTCTTCGCTTCGCTCAGAATGACACCCAAGGGTTTTGTTAAGACCTCAGAATTTTACGACCTCGGGTATCTCTTCGTCGACGTCCACCAGATAGTTCCGGATGATGCGGTTGAAAGTCTCCGGCTTTTCCGACATGGGCAGGTGGCCGCAACGCTCGATTACATCCAGGCGAGAGTTGGGCATTGCGGCCCGCAAAGCGTCGCCGTGCTGTATTGGCGTTATACCGTCCAGACGCCCCCAAACCAGAAGGGTGTCGTTGGCGATGGACCCGATTTGATTCGTAAGCTCGGGGTCGGAGCAGGGTCCTTCAATCAGGCCGGCCACCAGTCCCCTGCCTTTCCACTGACGCTCGAACTCCGGTCCCCGGCGCACGTTTTCCCATTCGGCGCCAAAGCCGTCGGGCTGAGCGGTGGCGATCAAACCCAACCTGCTAAAAGCCGCTTTGGCGAAAGACTCCTCGTCCATGTCCCCCAAATTTGCCGCCGGCGCCTCCGGAACATCCAGTCCCATGGCGTTGGCCAGAATCAGCCGAGAAACCCGGTCCGGATGGGCGGCAGCCAACCGGAGGGCAATCCAGGCGCCGATGGAGTGGCCCCCCAGGATGACCCTGTCGATGCCCACCGAGTCAAGAAAGCCGACCGCTAAGTCCGCGTAGTCCTGGACCGAGGCGATACCCTCGGGCGCTTGGCCCTCCTGCCATCCCGGGAGTTGGGGCACGTAAGTCAGGGCGACGGTTCCCATGGCCATGTGAAAAGCTTCCCACTTGCCTGCCCCTCCCAGCCCGTGCAGGAACAGGACCGGGTCAAGTCCTTCTTCAGCGCCCCCCTTCAGGTACGGGACGTCGAAGCCGCCGGCCATTGTGTTGTGTCTGGAAAATATCGAACCGTCCGCTGCTCCCACGGGTTAGCCAACCTCCTTGGAGTTCCAGGTGGGGTCCGGCCGAGACGCCTACGCGGTCTCGTTCCACCACAGCTTTACGCAGTCCAATTCAAAATAGGAGTCGTTGGCCGCCGGATCAGGCTGGCCCTCGCCTTGAGCCACGGTTACGCTGAGACGGATAATGTAGTCTTCCCCGGCCTCGGCTCTCCGTTGCGCCGACACCGCGGCATTGGGCGCATGCTGGTCTGCGATAGCGGTGAACTCCCCATA
>JADFFS010000255.1 GCA_022568195.1 Chloroflexota bacterium
GTCCACGGCGCCGACCCAGGAGACGGTGGCGCCGCCGTAGCTGGTGCCGTAAAGGCCGATGCGGGTTTCGTCGACCTCGGGTTGCAAACCCAGGAAGGTCATGGCGGCTTGCACGTCCATGACACGGCTATACGGGGCCAAGCGGCTGCGGGGACCTTCGCTATCGCCCCATCCTTTGTAGTCGAAGGTCATGGCGACGTAGCCGTCCTGATTGAACGCCCTGGCGTTGTCGGGCAGATAAAGGTCTTTGACTCCGGTGTAGCCGTGGCAAAGCAGGACCGCGGCTCGCGTCTCGCCCGGTTGCAGGCCGTCCGGCGTATAAATATCGCCGCACAGCTTCACGCCTTCGCTATAGAATTCCACTGCCCGTTTCATTTGCGGCCTCTCACGATGACAATTTCAGGGTATTGTAGCACCGGCGGCTGTCGGCCCCCGCGATTACACCCTTTGAATGCAGATGTCGATGTCGACGACGGCGGTGATAAGGCCCCTGCCGCAGCGACCCAGGTGAGGTACAATATTGCTCTCCGCTGGGCCGCTGAGGGGCGGGCCCAACAAATCCATCAACGATCGCATTCTGGCCAGCGATATATTTTCGATTGGATCAGGAGCGGATCATGACCAAGCAGCTGGTCTTTATACATGGACGAAATTTTAAGCCGTCAAAGCCAGAACTTGAAGAGATTTGGTATGCAGCGCTGCGGCATGGGCTGTTTCGGGACTTCGGGGACGCCAAGGCTGAACAGTTTGATGACGTTGAAAAGCAGTTGGTTTATTACGGCAATCATTCCAACGAATTTTTGCGGAATGAGGGGGACAAATATGACGCACAAGCGGACTTGGCCGACCGCCGGAGATCCCTTGAGGCATTGAAAAGGTGGGACCGTGCCGCATTTCTCAATGACGTCGGTAAGTCCAACTACGAGAATCTCCCTGGGAAATCCTCGATTCGGGAGACACTGGCGGACATTGGCGATCGGTGGCCTTTCACGGCGGTTAGCGAGAGGTTTCTGTCTCGTGCTCTCCCGGACATGAGGCAGTATTGGAACTCAGACGCGGAGTTTGGAAGCGCGGTCCGTTGGGAAATGACGGAACCTTTGTCCAAAGCCCTCGGCGAAGATCAGGACATCCTGATTCTATCCCACAGTCTGGGGACTATAATCACCTATGACGTGTTGTGGAAGTTCTCCTACTATGGTGAGTGGCAGCAAATTCGCGAAAAGAAGGTATCGGTCTGGGTAACTCTGGGGAGCCCCCTGGGGGATGAAACCACCAAGAGAAATCTAAAAGGCGCCTCTGCATCCGGGGCGAGAAAATTCCCCCACAATGTAGTCCAGTGGATTAACGTGGCCGCCGAAGATGATTACGTCTCGCATGACGAGACGCTGGCAGATGACTATCGTAAGATGCAGAACTGGGAGATGGTCGATTCAATCGTTGATCATCGTATTTACAACCTGGCGGTGCGCAACGGGAAATCCAATCCCCATCATGGCGCCGGGTACCTGATTCATCCAACCGTTTCTAAAATTGTCGGTGACTGGCTAGGTTCTTAATGTTGGCCCTTGTCAGTTCCCTACTTGACCGTATCAGGCGAGGATTCATATTCTTGGCCGGCCGGATAAACCCGTTCCAACGGAGAGATATCATGCGTCAGGACAATGGAGATATCGAAGAGACGGAGGAGATTTCCGCAGGCGAGGCGGCGCAGGTGGATTCATCTCGGGTAGCATCTCGGGCGGACCGCCCCGATTTGTTGACCCAGGACCAGCTGAACCAGCGACAGGAAAGCACGGGGCGCACCAGGCGCCAGGCCGGTCCCCGCTTAGAGAGACGTAGAGATGTGCCGCCCACGCCGGAAACCGAGGCACCAGATGTCCCGGAGACCGAGCCGGAGGAAGCGGTCGAAGACGAGTAGCCCCATTGCCGTCCCTCAGGCATCATCAAGCATCGGCGGTAGAAATTAGTATCCGTAAAATCTGGCAAAGCTAAGTCTGGCCAATTAAGGACAGCCAAGGAGGTGGGGACATGCCCCCGGGAGACCTTGTTCTTTTCAAAAACATTGGCCTCACCGATGCCGACACCGGTGGGCATACCGCAACCATAGGCGAACCGACTGTCGCCAACAACGGTAGGGAGATCCTCTATACCGGTAACTGGTACGCCACCAGGTCCTTGGACGACGGAGCATCATGGGATTTCCTCAGCCCCTTCAACTACCTCCCGCCGGCCAGCGGTGGTTTCTGTTGCGATCAGGTTGCCCTGTACGACCACAGTCGAGACCTGACGTTCTGGCTGCTTCAATACATCGTGGACGGTAATACCAACACTTTGCGTCTGGCGGTCAAACGGGGCGCGACTCTAGGCAACAATTCCTGGTATTGGTGGGACCTTCGGCCGGCCGATGTTGACGGCACCTGGACGGACGTTTGGTTTGATTACCCGGACCTGGCTCTTAGCAACGACTATCTCTACCTGACTGCAAATGTGTTCACAAGCCCGCAGGAAGTTTGGGAGCGGTCGGTGGTGTTCAAATTCCCCCTGGACGACCTAGCATCCGCAACACAAATGACCTACAGGGTCTGGAACACCACGGCATTTGGCAATCTGCGGTGCGTTCAAGGAGCCCGCGACACCATGTATTTCGCGGCCCACACGGGATTGGACCAAATTCGGGTTTGGACGTGGGGAGAAGAATCAAATCAATTGGCTATAAGCGATGTAGACGTGACGGCCTGGACCGAGGGCACCTATACCGCTGCGGGACCAGACGGCAATAACTGGTTAGGCCGCGCTGACGGCCGTATTACCGGGGCTTGGGCCGGTGGCGGGGTTCTGGGCTTCATGTGGACGGCCAACGCCAGTGGCTCCCGGGCGGTGCCTCACGTGCGAGTTGTGCGTATCAATGAAGAAACCAAAGCCTTGATCGACGAACCCGATATCTGGAGCAGTTCCACCGCGTATGCTTACCCGGCCGCCTGTCCCAACGATCTTGGTCACGTAGGCATCACCATGTTTAGGAGTGACGCTGGGGCGGTTCACCCCAGCCATGTGGTGGGCATACTCGATGACTACTCGCCTAGTTGGAGTCTGCTGGCCACCAGGGACGGTACCCACGGACCCGCCGATGGGAAGTGGGGCGATTATCTGGCTTGCCGGCGCCATTCCCCCGACGGGTTGACTTGGATGGCCACTGGGTTCACTTTGAGAGGTGGCAGCAACCGGATCAACATCGAGCCCAGGTTGGTTCACTTCGGGCGCCGTAGATACACCAGAGCGGTAGCGAGGTGGCAAGGCCTCTAGTACTCAGTCAACCTGTCATTCCGAGAAGCGAAGCGCCGAGGAATCTGGGGTGGGGCCGTTCCGCCCATCCCCAGATTCCTCTCCTTCCGCTGAAGGATCGGAATGACGTTGGTCGTTTTCAAATTGTAATGGTACTAAACCAGAGCCAAGGTGGGATCTACATGGACAACCACACCAACCCGGGGTCTTTCGATTGTCACCCTGAACGAAGTGAAGGGTCTGGGGAGGGGAGGAGTTAAGGCCCCGCCCCAG
>JADFFS010000092.1 GCA_022568195.1 Chloroflexota bacterium
GTTCAGGGATCTTCTCGCCTATGCCGATACTCTGGAATGTAGCAAAATAGCCACGGGTCATTACGCCAGGGTGGAGGACGGACAACTGTTGCGCGGCGTTGATCGCGATAAGGACCAGACGTATTTCCTCTGGGGCATCGACCCGAACGTGGTGGGACGAATGATCATGCCAATCGGGGCCATGTCGAAGTCGGAAACGCGTCGGCGCGCCAGGGACCTGGGGTTGGTTACCGCCGACAAGAAAGAATCGGTGGACATTTGTTTTGTGCCGGACGGCAATTATGTGGGGGTACTTGAGCAACACCTGCCCCAAGACTCTCCCGCGCTGTCGGAAGGGCCCTTCGTGACGAAGAACAATGAAGTTGTCGGTCGGCACGAAGGATTCGCCCGGTTCACGATAGGCCAACGAAAGGGCCTACCGGGGGGCTACGGCGAAGCGATGTTTGTAATAGCTCTGCGACCCCGCGATAGGGCCGTGGTGATAGGCACGGCCGATGAGTTGTTCGGTTACGCCCTTATCCTGGAAGAATTGAACTGGCTGAGTGAACAGCTCAGGGTTGGTGATACATGCGAGGTCCAGATCCGCTACCGGGCGGCTCCGGTACCTGCACGTGTCGACAAAATAGAGAATGGATCGGTCAGTTTTTCGTTGACCGAACCTGCAAAGGCAATTGCACCCGGCCAATCAGGCGTCATTTACCGAGGCGACCGCGTACTGGGGGGTGGAATAATCCAGTAAGGAGATCTGATGGACCTGGTAGGCAAAGTCATGACCGAGATGGGAGTGGAACATTCGATAGCAGAGTCGGGACTCGGCACGGTTTTTACCAACTTGCGGTTGTCATTGAATATGGACTCGTTCAATGAGATCAGGGCCGTCGTACCAAAAGTCGATGATTGGGTTGGTAATACAATTATCGGTGGTGGTCGCACCGGCGAGATGCTTGCGCTTGTTGGGCCCCAGGCGTTCGCTCGTAACCTCGGCGGAGCCGGTTTTACACCTGAGCAGGGGGAACAACTCCTCGACATCGTTTTCGACGAGCTGGCCGTTTCCCTATCCGAAGGTGTCGTCGCGATAGTGCTCGCCAAACGGCCGGTATTGTCGCATGTTTAACCCCCGGCACACAGCGCCTCCCACGGCCGTCTACCGGAGCTTCCCTGACCTACGCCGGGCAGTTCTGGGCCGACCACGGTACACCAGGCACCGGCTTCGGGGTTTTGACGGAAACTTACGCTCTCCGCCAATTTCCCTTTCACGTTTCCCATGTTGACGAACCGGTAATTTTTCCTTAGTATCGCGTATCCCAAATATCGTCACGAACGGAGCGAAGGTTATGACCGAACCCAAGACGGAACAGACCCCACGGCCCGACCAGGATTTTACGCCAATCCGGACCCGCCCTACTCTTCCCCCGAGCGTTCAGGCCGATCGCATGCAACGCTATTCGATCTACCTGATGGTCTGCGCGTTTCTTTTGATCGGGGCCAATGCGGCAGAACTCACGGTATCGGGCGTCCTGTGGTTCGCCGCCGGCCTCAGTGCCGGTTTCGCATTAATGTGCGCCACAACGGTGGTCATACTGAACGCTCTGGCCTGGAATTTCGACAGGCTAGCCCAGGAATTCCGGAGTACCAGACCGGACAAGGACGGCTACTAGGTCCCCTTCTTTTTTTTAACCGGGGAAGTTCAGGAACTCTTGGCCTATCTCCTGGCAGCCTGGATATTCGGCTGGCTCGGCATGGCCGTGGTAGCGCGTTCAATTGTAAATCGTCTGCCGTTTCTGCCTGAATCCCGGAGCACCGAGTCGCCCGACAGTGTATCTGTAATAATACCAGCCCGGAACGAAGAGGAATCCATAGAGCGGACAGTTCGCTCCATTCTAGCTCAGACGCACCGCGGTGTCGACCTCATCGTGGTTAACGATCACTCCACTGATTCTACCGGGGTAATTCTCGATAGAATTTCGGCAAATGAGCAACGGTTACAGGTAATCCACGATCCGGCACTGCATGCCCTGATCGGCAAAATAACAATTGAAGAGGACGAAGAGTTTACCCGCCGCTACCCCCAAGAGTTCAACTGCCGCATGGAAGTCACCGACACCTCCGGCCGGATCTTCGAGGTCCACACGCCGCACCCGAAGGGCAACCGGCATAACCCGTTAAACGACGCTGAAGTCGAGGACAAGTTCCGGCGCCTTTCCCAAGAAGTCTTGAATCAGCAACAGTGCGGCCGGGTGCTTGAACTGGCCTGGGCCTTTGATGAGCAATCCAGTCTCGACCCGCTTTTCAACAGCATGGTGGTGTGTTGACCTAGACTCTTATCGGACTTTTAAGGGTCCCTGTGCGCCCGTTGTGATATAATCTCGCGTAAATTTAGGCAGCTATCAAGAACCTATAATGGGCGAAGGCTGTTTTTAATTAAGTTCCGCGCATCCATCGGCTCAATTCGACATCGAACCTGTGAATGAGCGTCGGTGTAACGGCCATATCTTTCCCTGATTAACCAACGTTCCGGGTATCCTCGGTTACCCGCTTTAAGGGGGATTCTTCAGGCGCGACCCGCAGGGCGTCAGCCGCGGGCGCCACTCCGCCAATCCAGATTCCCATGAAAGACGTATTGATAGTTACAAGGCGCCGTTATCACGGTGGTAGGGTATAATAAGGTGGTCGAGTACCAGGAACTGGAAGACCACCAGCTCATCCATTGGATTGCCTTGGCGGAGAAGGAGGCCCTGGAGGCCCTCTATGGTAGATACTCCTCCTCCGTCTTCTCGCTGGCCATGTACATGTTAAAGCAGGAGGCGCTGGCTGAAGAAGTAACCCAAGACATTTTCCTGAACATCTGGCTCAAAGCATCCAGCTACAAATCCGACAGAGGGGCACCCAGGGCCTGGATCATGAGCGTGGCGCACCACAAGATCGTGGACGTTATACGTTCACGTCGCCGCACCTTGACGGTAACCGACCCATCGTTGTACGAAACCCTGGACCTGATTCCGTCATCAGAGGTCCCTGTCGACGAGCAAGTAGTGCGGAACCTGGAACGAGAGCGTATTTTGAAAGCTCTATCTACTCTGCCACAGCCCCAACGCCAGGTGATAATGCTGGCCTACTTCGGAGGATATTCCCAGTCTGAGATGGCGGAAATGCTTCAACAGCCGCTGGGAACGGTCAAAACGAGGGTAAGGCTGGCCATGCAGAAACTGAGAGGCGTATTGGAACGCGATGTCCACGATTGACCCAACATACGGAGCCCATCCAGAAGATTTGTTGGCCGCCTACGCCCTGGATATTCTGGATGAAGAGGAGACCCTACAGGTAGAGTCTCACTTGGGGCTGTGCTACGAGTGCCACGAAGCCGTGGATAGCATGCGAACCACGGCTGCCGTGCTGGGGCAATCCGTGGGTGGCGTTCTACCGCCTCATTCCCTGCAAGCCCGGGTAATGAACGCCCTTCCTCACGTTGAGGAACCAGCCAGCCAACCGGTCCTGACTGAGCCGGCTCGACGCGAGAGGTCCTGGTTGAGCCGGGCATTGGTCCCGGTGGCTGCCGTCCTTATCATCGGGCTGTTGGGCTACAACCTTACCAACAACTTCCTTCTCTCCGCTCGATTGGACAGCTTGCAAAGGGAAGGCGAGAAGCTGACGCAACTGGAACAAATGGCGGGCGAGGATTCCCAGTTTAAGGCCTCTCTGCACGAACTCCGGGTCGCGAGCTACTGGTTGGCCGACTCCAACAGCCCGCCCATGATTCTGGAGCCACCGGCGCAAACTGACAATTCCCAGGGCATTCTTCTGGTGGCCAAAGACGGACGCCGGGCCATGCTCATGGTGGCGGGTATGAAAGAGCTGCCTCCACCTTCCAGCTACCAGGTCTGGCTGATGCGCCAAGGCCAACGCACGTGGGTGGGCCAGCTCAAAGTCGACCCTAGCGGCTGGGGCACTGTGACCCTGCATCCGAGCGAAACCTTTTTCGGTTTCGAAAAGATGCAGTTGACAACGGACGCGGCAGCGAGCACCACAGGACGGGAGGATATGGTGCTGGAGGGCTACATCTTGGCTCAAAGTTTCGCCAAGTAGATCGTCGATAGCCGGTACCCTCACCCCAGCATCAACCAATTCCGGAGTCCCCATACCTCTGTCCCCTCCAACCTTTTCCCCTTTATAGCTGCATTGGCCGGTTATTCCACTGGTTCGGCTTCTGTCGGAGTCTAACCGTCGCTATGCTCACGCCATCGAGGCTCGCCGCTGGCCAAATGAATCTCGCTTACAATCCTCAACCGGCATGGCCGATGGACCCGCACCCTGGTATACTTGGGCCACTTTCGGGTTGCATGTGCGGGGAGGAATGAAGACCATCTGCGGCCACCAGTTGTCCTGCGACATTTGCGGCGCTCCAATGGTAGAGCGCAAGTGCAAGATCATTTGCCCCAATTGCGGCTACACCCGCGACTGCTCCGACCCCTAACCAGCGCGCCCCACGCCCCTTTCGGTTTGGCCGGTTTCGACCCCCAAGGTTCCGCGATTGAACCACTGGCTAATGCCGCGGTCTGGGCGGCCGAGGACACGGGGGAAGCCAGAGCCACCGCCACCGGCGGGGTAACCGGCTTAAAGCAAAGGGAACGTAGCTAACCCAACGGACAGATGCCCTGAGCTAGTCTTTGGAGGCGGCCGGAGGGCGATCGGGCCACCACTCGGGATAGTCTCGCAGTTGCAAGTGGCGGAACAGGCCCGGATGAGTGTCCACCGCCAGCTTCATGGCCTGCATGATCGGCTCCCTGATGGCGAAGTGGGCCAGGTTGGACGTACGTAGCTTGAACAAGTGGTAGCACTCTCGCAGGTTCATCTTGGACAGTACCCGGCGGAAGTGAGCATGGGTCACCAGATACTGGGCCACCAGGGGTGACGATTCATACACCTGCCAGTAAGCCTTCTCCGACAGTGTCACCGACTCCACGAACTGTCCCTCCAAACCCGCTTCCACCAGCAGTTCAGGAACCGCATAACCATGTGCCACCGTAAGGGGCTGGGGAATGTAGGACTGCATGCGGTGCCGCTTGAACTCCCGGTATGCGCCGTAGTCCATCAGGAACTCGAAGGTGTAGTCCACCAGCTCGAACTCCCGGACCGGGGCATCGTGGGGGCCCAACCCATCGACGCACCGGCTGATGATTTCCTGCCGGTCATCCGCGCCTAAGTCCAGCACCCTGCGCCAAATCTCTTCATAGGGCAGGTGGGATTGGCGATAGAGCAATGCCGCCGCTATTTTCTCCTCGGCTTGGCTGCTGTAGTCCAACAGCCGGACCGAGGAGACGCCACCCGACCGCGATTGCCCATCTGCCTGCTTTTGCGAAATGGATTCTGGAGACGTTTCTGTCCCGTAGCGCTGTACCAGTGACTGCTGAACATCGACTGTTTGCGCCAGGTAGGGATTCACTTCGGCGTACTTGATCAGGGTTGGCGTGATGGTCCGGCCCTGCTCTCTTAGCTCCGCACCCAGGTCCCGTTCCTCGGCCAATTGGGACGACATGAGCTTTGAGATGGCGTGCTCCAACACCCGGGCGTTGGCGGTCACTCCCACGTTGGTCATGGTCGCCGCGGGTAGCACCGCCCGGCAGCTATCGGTAGCGATCCTCCGCAGCCGCATGTTGTAAGCGTTGTCCCGCTCCCGGTCCCGCTGGTGGTACTGGCTGCGCAAGTAGTCCATGAAGGCGTCCACCAACTGGTGATACCCCTGGAAAAGACCTCGGCAAGCCTGTTGGTAAACTTGGGCCAACTTGGGCTGGTCATCCAATTCGGCCGGTTGAAAGTAATAGTCGGCCGGCATGAGCTGGTAGCGGGACGACTTCTCCGTGTATGACGCCAGCCGGTTGTCTTCCAGGGTGTCGCAAGCCAGGCGGGAGAGGTTTTCCACCGCCAGGTGGAGCACCGCGTGTTCCGCCACCGACGCGTGGCCGTATCCCAGGACCCATCTTTCGTGGAAATCGGCGGCCTTCTCCTGGCTGACCTGCTGAGCAATCTCGTCGAAGGGCTCCGGCCGCCGGGAGGTCATGGCGAAGACCACCGCGATCTGCTCCTCGGTCAACTCGTGAGCGTCCAAGGGATAGACCCGGCGGGTGTAAGAGGCTGGGGTATTTCCAGTTTCGGTCATGGCTGTTTTGGTAAATTAGTGCAGCCCGGCGGCGGGTGTACGGCCAGCGTTACAGCGAAACACCGACGGCCATCCCATGTGATTCTGCATTGGAGGTCAGTTGCGGGCGAGTCGCCAGAAGCAACGGTGCCTGGAAACAACGGTTATGTCAAGCAGGACGTGACACAGATTCACCGGGCCCCTGTGACTGGGGATTAACACCAATCTATTCCTACTCAAAAGCCCCGAAGCCCTGGGGAATCTGGGCCTCGATGAGGTGGACCTTGTCGGCGGCCACCGCGTCTTCCAGCGCCTGGGCCAACTGGGCCACGGTGGTTACCTTGGTACCGCCAAATCCGTAGCTCTCGAACAATTTGACGAAGTCTGGATTGACCAGGTCCGTCCCTATGATTCTACCGTTGAAGCCCTCCTCCTGACGGCCTTTCAACACGCCCCAGGCGTTGTCGTTAAACATCAACACGATGGGATGGATACCGTACTGGGCGGCGGTGGCCAGCTCTTGGAAATTGTACTGAAACCCACCGTCTCCGGTGATGCAAACCACCGGGCTTTCGGGCTTGCCCACCTTCGCGCCCAGAGCGGCGGGAAAGCCGAAGCCCAAACCAGCCCAACCGTGGGGATGCATGAATGTCCGCGGCTGGTAGATGGGCAAGCACCGGCTGGCCCGGCTGGCGGCCACCGTGGCATCCAGTGAAAATATAGTGTCACGAGGGGTAGCGGCCCGGATAGCCTCGAAGGTGCGCACCTCGTTGCCCCACTGGTCCTTCAGGTTCTCGTAAATCTGCTCCCTCATCGACTCCACTTCACTGCGGAAGGCTTCTCCTTTGTATACGTCCCGGTCGCCGATGCCGTCCAGCAACTGGCGCACCACCGCCCGGGATTGGCCCACAATGGGGATGGCGGTTTCATAGTTCTTGCCTATGATGTCTCCGTCCATCAAAACGTGGATCACGGTCCGGGGAAGCTTCATGCCCACGCCCACCGTGGTGCGGTAGGACAGCACGGACCCCAAGACCAGAGCGACATCGCAGGTGCCCAGCCATTCCTGAAGCGGGTTCTCTCCCCAAATGCGCTGCCCCAGTGCCTGCCCCAGCGACAACGGGTGATCCTCGGGGAAGGCCCCCTTGCCGCCGTCACCGGTCACCACGGGTGCGCCCAGCATCTCGGCCAGTTGCACGATCTCCTGGGTGCCTCCCAGGGACAGGACCTCTTCGCCGACGAAAATCACCGGCCTGCGGGCTTGAAGCAGGGCCTCCAGGGCTTTTTCCACCATGCCCGGATCGCCCTGGGGGATTTCCGCTGTCCTGGGCCCCAGCACCTCCACCTCGGCTTGCTGGCCTAGCAAATCCGTGGGAATCTCCAGCTCGATGGGCCGGGGCCGGCGGGTCTGGAACCTCTGGAAGGCTTCCACCAAGTGGTCGGGAATGGACTCAATTTGATTGATCATGGCGTTCCAGTCGGTAACCGCCCGGAACATACCAAGTTGGTCCTTGGTTTCGTGGGTCGCCAAACGGCCGCCGTTGACGAACTCCTGCTCCACGTTGGTGGTTATTTCCAACACCGCCGAACCGGAGAAATAGGCTTCCCCCAGAGCGCCAACCGAGTCGGCCGCCCCGGGCCCGGTACTGGTCAGCAGCACGCCCGGTTTGCCTGTGGCCCGGTAGTAACCGTCGGCCATATAACCGCAGCCCAGCTCCAAGCGTCCCCCGATCAACCGCAGGCTGTCCTGGTTGTCGAATAGGGCGTCGAACAGGTCCAGGGTGTGCACGGAAATGATGCCGAACACGGTATCCACGCCCTGGGCCTTCAAGGATGCGGTGATGGCCTGGCCTCCGGTCATTTTGGCCACGGTAACTCTCCTTTTTAGCCGTCAGCAGTCAGCGGTCAGCTATCAGCCCCGGTTTGTCCTTCTGGTCGCTGAATGCTGAACGCTAACTGCTCGTTAAAGCAACATCCGGGCTGGGCTTTCCAACAGCTTTTTGACTTCCATTAAAAACTGGGCGGCCTCGGCCCCGTCGGCAACCCGATGGTCTACGGACAAGGTGGCTTTCATCATCTGCGCCAGAACCACCTGCCCGTCCCGGCCCACCGGTTGCTCCTTGACCGCCCCCACGGCCAACACGGCCGCGTGGGGCGGATAGATGATGGCGGCGAAACTGTCCACGTCAAACATACCCAGGTTGCTGATGCTGAACGTGGTGCCGCTGTACTCTCCGTCGCGCAGGGTACCGGTGTGCGCCCGGTCAATCAGGTCTCTGCTGGCGGTTGCGATCTCCACCAGACTCTTGCTCTCGCAGCCGGCAATGCCCGGAACTATCAAACCGGCATCCAGAGCGATGGCTATGCCGATGTTGACGCCGGGGTTCATCTGCAAATGGTCGCCCTGGAAGGAAGCGTTGAACTTGGGGTAGCGTTGCAGGGCCATGGCCGCCGCCTTGATGATCAGGTCGTTGACGCTGATCCTGCTCTCGCTGGCAACCGCGTCGTTGATATCCTGACGTAGGCTCATTGCCTTGGTCATATCAACGTCAGACGTCAGATAAAAGTGGGGGGCTTCCCGCTTGCTGTCAGCGGTTACCCGGGCGATGGTCTGCCGCATCCGCGACAGGTCTACCCTCTCCCCGGCGGCGGCGGGAACGTCCGGCGCCGGCTGATAGGACAAGATGTCCGCTTCGATGATCCGGCCTCCCGGGCCTGTGCCGTTAACCATCGCCAGGTCGATGCCCCGTTCACGAGCCAGCCGCCGGGCGATGGGAGATGCCCTGACCTCGCCGGGCTCGGGGCCACCGGCGGCGGGGGCGTCCGGCGCCGGCTGATAGGACAAGATGTCCTCTTCGATGATCCGGCCTCCCGGACCTGTGCCGTTGACCATCGCCAGGTCGATGCCCCGTTCACGAGCCAGCCGCCGGGCGATGGGAGATGCCCTGACCTCGCCGGGCTCGGATGCCACCGATACGGTAGTCGACTCGGGCGGCCGCGCTTCCGCAGCTACAGATACCGGAGGCGCCGGGGCTGCGTCGCCGCCAGCAGTCAGCAGATCGTCGGGCAAGGGTTCATCCGGGGCGGTAATAACCGCTATTAGCTGTCCCACAGGAATGGCCACACCCTCTTGGGCCACGATCTTGCGCAACACACCGCTGGTGAAGGCTTCGAACTCAACCGTCGCTTTATCGGTTTCGATGTCGGCCAGAACATCCCCACGCGCCACCGGGTCTCCTTCCTTCTTGTGCCACCGCACCACGGTGCCTTCCTTCATGTCGTACCCCATCTGGGGCATCACAATCGTCGTCGCCAAGGTGTCCTCCTGGGCGGTCTTAGGAAAGGGGGTTTCAACGGTATCGGAGCGCTTAGATATTAAAGCACAGGCGATGGCAGGGCAAGGAACCGCCCGGCTAACAGATTGAGAACGACTAGGACTGTTTCCACGTCAACGTAACCAATGTCGTTCCGCCCATCCCCAGATTCCTCGTCGCTCCGCTCCTCGGAATGACACCTGCCTAGATGTCACCGATTATCATAATCACCTAAAATTAGTACTTGGACACACCTGGGTAAAGGGAAAGGCGGCCGAGTGGCCGCCTTCAGGAATCCAATGTGCTGAATCTGGGCCGTTGGTTCGGCGGTCACATCATCCGGTCGATGATTCGAGAGGTTTGCTCCTCGCTCAGGCCCAGCGGACGGTGGGCCAGGGGTCCACCTTCATCCAGGATGGGTTCCCGGGCGCCCAGAGAAGTAGATTCTTCCTGGTAGAACAGGCCGGTGTAGATGGTGTCTCCCCAAAGCACCGCCTTTTCGCAGGCGCTTATCCAGTCGCTGGTGTCGTGGTCCTCGTCTTCCAGCCTCTTGACCCGTTCTTTGAAGAAAGAGTGTCCGTTGTCAAGGTTGAAGGTAACGCAAGGGCTAAAAATGTCCACCAGAGCAAATCCCTTGTGCTGAATCGCCTTCTTTATCAGCACGGTCAGGTGCCTGACATCACCGCTGAAACCCCGCGCCACAAATGTGGCGCCGTTCATGATTGCCGAGGTGATGGGGTTCATCGGCATCTCGACGCTGCCGAAGGGAGTGCTCTTGGTCCGCATTCCGATGGAACTGGTAGGGGATATCTGGCCGGTTGTCAGCCCGTAGATTTGATTGTTCATGACAACGTAGGTCAGGTCCACGTTCCGCCGGGCGGTGTGGGTAAAGTGGTTGCCTCCGATGCCGTAGCCATCGCCGTCGCCGCCGGTGACGATAACGTTCAACTCGTGGTTGCCCAGTTTGGCGCCGGTGGCTACCGCCAGGGATCTACCGTGGAGGGTGTGCATGCCGTAGGAGTTGAAATACCCCGGAAGGTTGGAGGAACATCCGATTCCGCTGACGGTGAGGATCTGGTGTGGCCTGAGCCCCAGTTCGGCACAGGCCCGTTGCAGACTGTTCAAAACCCCAAAGTCACCGCAGCCGGCGCACCAGTCGGGTTCGACCGGCCCCTTGAAATCCTTGGCCACCAACTGCACCACAGGCTTATCATCGGTTACGCTCACGGTTGTTGCCATGCTATTTCCACCTCTTTAAGTGACCACCTCTTGGTAGGGCACGTAGCGGTCCGTGTTACCGGCAATCTGTTCCAGGACGCCATCTACGATATGGTGGGGCATAAAGGGCTCCCCGTCGTACTTGCGGATGTGCCCGTCGACGGAGAGTCCAGTCTCGCTGCGCAGATACCGGTAGAACTGGCCGGAGTAGTTGTTCTCAACTATGATTTTTCGCTTGCACCGGGAAAAGATATCGATTACCTCTTCGCCGTGGAAAGGAACGATCCACTTGATAGGCAGGTGATTGACGGTCACCCCCTGCTGGGCCAGCAACTCTATAGCATCCTGGATCACTCCGTAGGTGGACCCCCAGCCGATGAGAGTGACGTCGGCATCCTCGGGGCCCTCGAGTAGCGGAGGGTCAATGTCCTGGGCCACGGTCAGGAACTTGCGGGCCCGTTTTTCCACCATCCGCCGGCGCTTGTGGGGGTTGGTGAACTCGTCGCTGAGTAGCTTGGAGTCTTCGTCGTGCTCGTCGGTGGCCACGATGTGAACGTAGCCTTCGAGACCAGCCAAGGCCCGCGGCGAAATACCGTCTTCCGTATCCTGGTAACGCTTGTACCCGTTGAGCGGCGCCGACTCGGTGATCAGGTCACCCCGATCGATCTTGGGGTGCATGTCGATCAATTCTGGGTCCACGCTGAACCTGCCCTCGGAGATCAGCAAGTCAGAGATGAAGATGCCGGGGCACTGGCACCTGTCCACCAGGTTGAACAGCTCCGCCACCGTGTTGAACGCATCCAGGGCATCCTTGGGGGCAACGATGAACCGCTCGAAGTCACCCTGACTGGCCCCCAACGCCTGCCACAGGTCTCCCTGCTCGGTTTTGGTGGGCACGCCGGTGGAGGGTCCGGCCCGCTGCACGTTGATGAACACGGAGGGAATCTCCATCATCGCGGCGGCGCCGATGGCCTCGGTCATCAGAGCGAACCCGCCGCCCGAGGTGGCGCACATGGCACGGCAACCAACATGGGCCGCCCCAATCACCATGTTGGCGACACTAATCTCGTCCTCCGCCTGGCGGACCATGATCCCCAGGTTGCGGGCGTTTTGCGCCATCCAGTGGAGGACTCCCGTCGCAGGGCTCATGGGATAGGCCGCGTAGAATTTGACCCCCGCGGCGGCGCCTCCCATGGCTATCGCGTCGTTGCCCGACCAAACGGCCAAGGGCTTGGGCCCACTGGATATGGCCTGCGGAAAGGCCTCAAAGTTGGCCGCAGCGTAATCGAACCCGGCCCGGGCCACACCCACGTTTTCGGTAACCACCGCCTCACCTTGGCGCTGGAACCGCAACGAAAGGCTCTCCTCGAGGATATCGAATTCCAACCCCATCAGAAAGGCCATCGCCCCTACCGCCACCGTGTTTTGCACCAGCCGGTTGCGGCTTTGGGTCAACTGGCCCACAGGCAGGGGACACAACTGTGCTCCCGGACCGGCCTCGCCGGGAGTGATGCTGTCGCCATTGAACAGTACCCGCGTGCCGTCGCCCATCAGGTGCAAGTGGCGGTCCATGGTGTCCTGGTTCAGGCACAGCAGCATGTCCAGTTTATCGCCATGGCTCTGGATTGTTTTGTCGCTGATGCGGATGGTCAGGTAGATGTGACCACCTCGAATAATCGATTGGTAGGAGTTGTAGGTATACAGGTTGAGACCCCGCCGGACAAATATCCGCGCAAGGATGTCTCCCGGTGTGGCGATTCCTTGTCCGGCCTCGCCGCCGATCGCCAGGGAAAAATCGTAGCTTCCCGAGGACATACAACTGCTCCTTATATCGAGACGCCCAGCCTTCTGACCGATGCTTTTACTTTAGATTCTCGAGGGCCATATAGCGATGCGTATGGACGCATCAAGCTGCACGGTTGGGAAGAATAGTTGGTTGATTCTAGTTGGCCTGCCAATCCTCCGCCGATCCCTTCACCAGGTACACCGCCTTGCCGGGATTAGGCCGTGTACCGACACCAACTGGAGCCAGCTAACCGAAGGGCTTTTCATGTGGTCAAGAGATTCCCTTCACCTGTTTCAACAAGTATACCGCTGGCCAATAAGCGAATCAAGGAAACTGCGTTTTCCGACTGATTCCGTAACCCAGATGCTACGATTAGTCGGGAGCGCCCGCCAGTTGACTACCCGGATTCCTACATATGGATCGCCCGGCCTTGGGCGCTCAAGGCCGCCTCCTTCAGCATCTCCGACATGGACGGATGGGGGTGGACCGCCCAACCCAATTCGAGGGTGGTACCTTCCAGCATCTTGGTCATGGCAAGCTCACCCAACAATTCGGTGACCTCGGGGCCAATCATGTGGCCGCCCAAGAGCTCGCCGTAGCGGGAGTCTACCACCAGCTTCACCATGCCCTCGGACTCCCCCATGGCCAGAGCTTTTCCGCTGGCTTGGACGTTGAAGGTGCCCACCTGTACCTCGTAGCCCTGGTCCCGGGCCTGGGATTCGGTCAAGCCAAAGCTGGCTATCTGGGGATTACAGTAGGTGGCCCGGGGCATCGATTGGTAGTCCAACGGCTGGGTTTCCAGCCCCGCGATGTGCTCCACCGCCGCCACGCCTTGAGCCGAAGCCACGTGGGCCAGGGCCAGCTTTCCTGTCACGTCGCCTATTGCGTATACCCCAGGCACGTTGGTCGACATGTTGTCGTCCACTTGAATGTTGCCGCCTTCGGTTGCGACACCCAAGTCCTCCAATCCCAGGTCTTCGCTGTTGGGTTGAACGCCGATGGCCACCAGCACCTTGTCGGCGGCCAGGCTCTGCTCCACACCGTCCTTATTGACCTTGACCGTCACCCCACCAGGGCCCGTCTCCACCCCGGTAACCGCCGTCCCGGTAAGAACGTTTATGCCATGCCGGGAGAAGCTCCTCTCCAATATCGGGCTGATGTCCTCGTCCTCCAGGGGCACCAACCGGGGCAACAGCTCCACCACGGTGACCTCGACGCCGTACATCCGGTAGAGGTAAGCGAACTCCACACCGATGGCCCCTCCACCAACAATAACCACCGATGAGGGCAGCTGGGAGAGGACGATGGCATCCCGGCTGGTAATGATTT
>JADFFS010000093.1 GCA_022568195.1 Chloroflexota bacterium
CGGCAAAGCTGAACACGGGGATGAGCCAGGCTAATTCCCACAACTCTCAGCCATCAGCTCTCAGCCTTCAGCCTGGTGCTGGTAGCTGGGAGCTGACAGTTGACTATAGCTGTGATTGCGAAGTTGACCCCCGAAGTTACCATCGCATCAAATTCACTTCGTCCACGTTGACCGTCCCCCGATTCCGGTAAATTCGCAGAATTATGGCCAGAGCCAACCCCACCTCGGCGGCGGCGACGGTGATAATAAAGATGGCTATGATGTGGCCATCGAAGTTGACGAAGGGCCCCCCGCCCTCCAGGTAGCCCAGGTGGGAGGCGGCGGCAATCAGGTTGATATTCACGCCATTGAGCATCAGCTCGATGGACATGAAAATGAGCACGGCGCTGCGCCGGGCCAAGACGCCGTATAGCCCGATAACAAAGAGGGCGGCGCTCAAAAGCTGGAAGTACACCAGGGGAACCATGGGTTACACCTCGTCTGCGCCGGACCGAGCGATAACGATGGCGCCTATCAAGGCAACCAGCAACACCAACGAGGCTATCTCGAATGGGATCGCCCACCGGGTGAACAAGTAGGTGGCCAGGTCGGTAAAGGCCGGGCTATGGGGTCCGTCGTCCGGAAGCGGGTTGGTCAAGAAGGCGGCGCTCAGCACCGCCAGCAACCCCAAGGCAGCTACCACCGCCAGAGGCCATTGGCGGTTGTCGGTAATCCGTGGGTATTCGGCGGAACGGGTGAGCATAATGGCGAATAGGAGAACGATGATGATCGCGCCGCCGTAGATCAGCACCTGAACCAAGGCCAGGAACTCGGCGAACAGGATCAGGTAGACGCCGGCCACCGCCAACAAAGACACCAGAAGGGCCAAGGCGGCGTGGACCACGTTTCTGGTCACCACCACGCCCAGCGCCCCACCCAGCGTTAACGCCGCCAACAGAATAAACAGAAACCAGGACACGGCTACCGCACCGGCCCTTGCGACGAGCCCGATGTAATCAGGACGGGCCCGGGCAGCTTGGGCCAACCAAATAATGAGCCACCAAAACGGCGGCTCCACTGATGATGTATCCCTATGGTTGAAGGTTTGAGTTTAACCATAAAATAGCAGGCAAACAACGGTCTGTCCCCTTAGGACGATGTAGCGGATTCTTCCGTTTCCTCAGCTTCGGAAGCCACGTCCGCTTCGCCTCCCGCACTTTCCCCTGAATCTTTTAATTCCTCGGCCTGAGCCTGAGCCTTTTTGGCCAACTCCGAGGGAGGGATCCAGCCCGTTTCTCGCTGGAACTTGGTGCCTATCTCCAGCAGAGCGGGAAGGTCCACCCGGCTGCCATTGCGCCGATAGGAGCTCATCTCATGCTCGTGGGACATCACTATGGCGTCGAAGTTACACACCTCGACACAAATCCCGCACAGTATACACCGGTTGAGGTTGATCTCGAAGCTGTCGATGATCTTTCTGCGGGAGCTGCGGCCGTCCTCGTGCAAGGGATTGTCCTTCATGGTCGCCGACATACACTGAGTCGGGCACTGGCGGATGCAGACCATGCAACTGGTACAGAAAGGCTCTTCCACCTGAAAGTCCCAGGTCAACGCGGGAAAGCCCATGAACCTGGGCTGCACCGGCGTGGGCACCTCGGTCCTTTTCCACAAGGACCCGGATTCGGGATACTGTCGGGTCACCGGATTTCGAAAGCCGTTCACCGTGGAAACGAAGGTCAATAAAAGCCCTTTCAGGCTGTTAAGCATTTACATACCCCTGGCGTTTATTTAGGAAGGTGCTTGCTGGCTCGCGGCCCGCCTCTCCGCCTGCAACGCTACTTGACGGGCACGAACTTGGGCTACCAGATTCGCCGGGCCCACCGCCCGCCGGTAGACGACGTAGGCCACAACCAAGAGACCCGTCAGCGACATCAACGTGAGGGACCAGGCCGGCCAACCGTAAAACATGTAGATGCCGGTGATAACAATGGTCAGGAAGGACAGGGGCACCATCACCTTCCACGCGAAAGCCATTAGCTGGTCGATGCGCAGTCGTGGGAAGGTGCCTCGTATCCAGAAAATCACCGCGATCACGGCGTACACTTTGACGAAGAACCAGATGATCACCCAGTTGCCTTCCAGGAATGGGCCCGACCATCCGCCCAGGAACAGCAGCACCGTCAGTGCCGCGATGGCGAAGGTGTTGATGTACTCCGCCAGGAAAAACACGGACCAATGGGCGCCGCTGTACTCCACGAAGGGACCGCCCACGATCTCCGACTCCGCAAAGTAGATGTCGAAGGGCGTCCGGCCTACCTCGGCCAGCCCGGCTATGAAGAAGATAGCCAGGCCCAGAGGCTGGATCAATACATAAGGGTAGCTGGCCTGTTTCTCTACGATCTCGATCATGTTCAGCGATTGGGCCAGCATCGCCACGGAGATAACCACCATGATGACCGGAATCTCGTAGCTGATTAGTTGGGCCGCCGCCCTCAGGCCCCCCAGAACCCCGTACTTGTTGGCCGAACCCCAACCGGCCAACACCAAGCCCATGATACCCACCACCGCGAAGGCGATGATGTAAAACAGCCCCATGTCTTCCAGGTTTTTCAACACAATGTCGGGCGAGCCCGGAATGGTAACCCAGATCATGAAGGCGGAAACAACCACGATAACGGGCGCTATCCAGAAAATGGCCTTCTCGGCGGAAGAGGGGATGATGTCTTCCTTAAGAATCAGCTTCAGCGCGTCGGCTAAAGGCTGCATTAGGCCCATGGGACCGGTGCGGGTTGGACCCAGACGGCGCTGCAAACGCCCCAATCCCTTACGCTCCAGCCAGACCAAAGACAACACCACCACCGATAGGAAGGTGAACATGACCACCAGCCCCACCACAATCCAGACAATCTCCAGGAGGGCAATGGCCAGCAGTGGTATCCCGCCGCTCACCGGTCCACCTCTCCCAAAACAATGTCCAGGGAGCCGAGAATCACGACGGCATCCGCCACCCAGGCGTCTTTCATCAGGAGCTTCAGGGCTGAGAGGTTGCAGAATGAGGGAGGCCGCACCTTTAGCCGGTAGGGCTTGTCCGTTCCGTCGCTGACTAGGTAAACCCCGATCTCGCCCCGTGGGTTTTCCGACCGAACGTATACCTCGCCTCGTGGCGGCCGGATCAGGCGCCGGCCCAAGGATGAAATGACGTTGCCCGCCGGCATCTGCTCCATTGCTTGCTCGATGATGCGCATTGACTCGTACATTTCCTGTATCCGCACATAATGGCGGTCCCAGCAGTCCCCATCCAGACCCACCGGCACGTCGAAGTCGAACCGGTCGTACACCGAGTAGGGCTCGGCCTTGCGCAGGTCGTAATCAACACCGCAAGCGCGCAGGCAAGGACCCGTCAAGCCGTAGTCCAAAGCGTCCTCGCGGGAGATCACGCCCACGTTTTTGAGACGGGCCAGGAAAATCTCGTTGAAAGTCAGCAGCTTGTCCGACTCCTCCACGTCTTCCCGCAGCAAGGGCATCAGCTCGGCAATTAGCTGTTCAAAGTTGTCCGGCAGGTCCTCCTTCAATCCCCCGATACGGAAGTAGTTGTGCATCATTCGGGCCCCGGAGACCGCCTCGAACACTGTCTGGACCCGTTCTCTTCCCCGGAAGCAGAACATGGAGGGGGTCATGGCCCCGGCATCCAGACCGATGGTGGCCACGTACAACAGGTGGCTGGCGATTCGGTTGAGCTCGCACAAAATAACCCGCACGTACTCGGCCCGTTCGGGCACCGTCAACCCCATCAGCTTTTCCACCGCACGGCAGTAGACCAGCTCGTTGTTGAAGTTGGCTACGTAGTCCATCCGGTCAAACAGGGTGATAACCTGGTGGTATTGCTCGCCTTCGCACAGCTTCTCCGAGCCGCGGTGCAGATAGCCGATGTGGGGCTCCACGTCGACGATCTTTTCTCCGTCCACCCACAGGACCATGCGGAACACCCCATGGGTCGATGGATGCTGCGGGCCCATGTTGAGCAGCATCTCCAGGGGTTCGCCCCGGGTGGGAATTTGTTGGGTGTTATCTGTCATCCCGTTGCCTACGCAGGTTGTTACTACAGCGCCCGGTTATTCGTCTAGGGGTTCGGAATCCGGCTCCAGCCCGGCTGGACGGCCAATTATCCTTAGCTTGGGGTCTGGCACGGGGGAGACTTGGTTGCTGACCCAGGCCTCACCGTCATCGTAAAAACCAGCGTCGATCAGTACCTCAGCTAAAATTCCCAACCGGTCGCAGTCTTCCAAGTAGGCCGACACCTCGGACCTGAGGGACGACTGGGCCTCTTCCGGGGTGTCACCGAAGCCCACCATCACCAGCTCCGGGCAATATGCTTGGTATGCCTCGCCCGACCGGGACGCCTCGATTTGATAGACCACTCGATCGTGGTGTGGTTGCGACGTCGTTGACTCTTGCATCATTTGATAACCACAAGCTAGTTGCTGCGACGATCACCCCCATCCCTTCGACTGAGCTATTCCACAAACTCCAATTGCAAATCGGTATCCTCTTTAACTCCGGGAAACCCGGCTTCGGAGAGGACTTGCTCCAGGCTGTCGGTCCCGTCGTTGGTCTCGATCCAGCTCCGCATCACTTGGATTAACGCATCCTGGGCCTGTTGCACCGAGTCTCCCTCGCCTTCCAAAGGAAGCTGGTCAACTTTGGCCACGTATCTTCCATCGTCCCATGCCACCCTTGCAGTCAGCACCAACTCATCCATCGCCAACTAAAACTCCTGGTAGTCGTTGAAGGGAAAGTCCTTGCGGCCGGGGTAACCTTCGAACCCATCGTACAACAGCAGCGGCGATAAATCCGGGTGGCCATCGAATACAACCCCGAACAGATCGTGGGCCTCCCGCTCGTACCAATCCGCTGCTCGCCAAACCGATGCCACCGAGGGTACCCGGGGGTCGTCGTAGGGCAGGTCGGTCTTGACTGCCAGCATCCTCTCGGGTTCCAGGGAATGGAGGATGTAAACGAGCTGGAAGTGGTCTTTATAATCCACGGCCGCCAGGCACAGAAGCTGCTCCATGCCTATGCGAGCATCGGTTTTTGCCAGCCGGCAGACCTCTAACGTGTCCGCCGGACCCACGGTCACCTGGGGGAAGCCGTCCATGACGCCGGTCTGTAGGTCAAACTGCTGAAATACTTCGCCCAGCGCCTCCAACAGTTCTTGGTTGGCCTGGCTGAGACCTGAGACGGTCTCGTCACTGACGCCGGTGGGCTGGGTGTTAGGGTTTTCCGCCACTGCCTTTGGCATCCTGCATTATTTTTTCTTGCAGCTTCAGAATACCGTACAGCAACGCCTCCGGACGGGGAGGACACCCCGGCACGTAAACATCCACCGGGACGATGTGGTCAACGCCCATAACCACCGAGTAGGACCGGTAGTAGGGGCCGCCATTGGTGGCGCAGCTACCCATGGCGATGACCCACTTGGGCTCGGGCATCTGCTCGTAAAGCAAGCGAAGGGGTTCGGCCATTTTTTTGACCACCGTTCCCGCCACGATCATCACGTCCGCCTGCCGGGGAGACGGCCATGTGACCACGCCAAACCGGTCGAAGTCGTAATGCGCCATGTAGGTGGACATCATCTCGATGGCGCAGCAAGCCAACCCGAAGGTCAGAGTCCAGAGCGAGGACTTGCGGGCCATGGCAAATAGCTGATCGGTGGTGGTGGTAACCACGCCGGGAACCTTCCCGGATGTCGCCCGGTCCAACAAACTGGGAGCCGGCCGGTTGCCCGGACCCATGACTATTTCTGCCACTCAAGCACCCCTTTCTTCCACGCGTAAACTATCGCGAAAAAGAGTACACCAAGAAACATCATCATCGCGTAGAAGGGTATCACGTTGCCTGCGGTGATTTTTTGCTCCATGAATATCACCGCCCAAGGGAATAGAAACACGGCTTCAACATCGAAAATCAGGAAAAGGATGGCGAAGATGTAAAAGCGGACGTTGATGTTGGACCAAATGTACGGGGTGGGAGGGATGCCGCACTCGTAGGAAGTGAGTTTGATGGCGGAGTACCTGCGGGACGACAGTACTCTGGAGGCCGCGAACATACCACCGATTGCCAAGGTTGCAACTACTGCGGAGATACCTACTGCGGTCCAGTTTTCAACAAACAGGTCGGCGTTGAAGGCCTGTAGCATTAAACTGGCGAGTATCGTCATGGTTTGAAGAGGAAACCAGGGTACGGAGGTAGGCCACGGATGGCGTCGCCAAGTAGCGTCAATATAACATCGGGGTGTGTAAGTGTCAATTAAACGCGGCCTGCTCCCGCAATGCGGTGGAGGAGATATCGGCCCGGAATTCGGACTCGGGGATGGCCTGGAATAACGGCTGGAAACCCTGGGGCACCGGCACGTCGTCCAGAGTCCGGAACG
Organism: Chloroflexota bacterium; assembly: GCA_022568195.1. Lineage (GTDB taxonomy): Bacteria > Chloroflexota > Dehalococcoidia > Lucifugimonadales > UBA3495 > JADFFS01. The sequence continues at coordinate 6,410 of JADFFS010000093.1, forward strand.
TCTCTCCGTCCCGCCGTCCCGCAACCAGGAACCGGCATCCCAGCGCCCAGATCTCGGCCAACGCGGTTAGCATCGCGACACTCTCGCCGCCGTAGTAGCGGGGAGCTACCAGCCGTACCGCGGTGTCCCAGCCGATAACGAAGGTAGACCCCGGAAACAGATCGGCTTTCTTACGGAAGGTTTCCGCCCGGGTCAACACAACACTGCCCTTGTCAGCGAACTGGGACAGCCTGCTAATTACCTCGGATTGGGCAAGCTGGGGCTTATCGACGTTGACCACCGAAAGCTCGTAAACGACCTTGGTTCCCAGGATCTCCGAGGCGCATTCGGCTAATTGGGCGTGGCCGTGATGGAAGGGGCTGAAGGAGCCAGGCAACAGCGCGGCCGGTTTTGCAAGAGTCGGCCGGTCCACCGTCATCGAGCCGTCGGTCGACACCAAAACCGTGGACGCGTCTCCAGCCAGAAGGCGGCTGACTGGGTCGCCGTGTTCCCTGGTTTGGGAATCCAGTTTGTCGCCGCCGGTTAGCCCCACGGGCAGGTCCGGCTCGATGCCGCAGGCTTCGGCCAGGGCTTGCAGCACCAGCCGGCTGACCACGTCTTCCTCTCCAGCCCGGTCCCGGTAACCCTTGTCCAAGACCAGGGTATAGGTGGCAACCCGGTCATCATCCCACACAGCGATATGGCAGCGGTGCTCGCCCCGCTTGGGCCGGTCGGTGGCGATGGTGGCGGTGCAGCCCAGCCCCAGCACCGGGTAATCCTCTTCCCGTAGCGATTGCGCCCGGCGGTAGGCGGACCGGGCCATGTCCTCGGCCGTGGCCACCGAAACGTATTGGTCCGGCTCCTGACCCAGGAAGTCAACCATGGACTTGGAACCGTAGGGCACCAGCACCTCCAACAAAGTCCGGGACGCCCCGGCCACGTCCAGGAGCCAAGCAACGGCCTGGCTACCCGCGCCGGCCACGGCCACAACCGCTCTCTGGGGAGTGCTGTGAATTTTTCCAACCAAGTCGCGGGGCTCGGTCATAGCTCGAACCAACTGCAATGGATATTCATATCGCCGGCTTGCTCCCCGACTTTCCCGACTTCCAAGGGCTGTAGTCGATGCTTCCCATGGTGGTCTCGGAATGCTTGATATCTTCGGCGATCTTTCGGTCCCATTCTTCGTTCCACTCAGCCGGTATCAAGCGCCGTGCGTCCCGCCACCACAGCGGATCGCCGTCGGTGATGGTAGCCCCCTCCAGCACCTCCCCCAGGAAGCAGGTCATGTCTCCACCGTCCATCGCGTTGACCACCCGGCAGTCCAAGAACCCCCAGCATTCCCGCAATAGGGGGCTTCCCGAACCCCTTGCATCAAAGGGGACACCCGCCAATTTGTCCCCATCCCGACCGGAAACCAGGCCAAAATCCTTAATCAACTGTAGCTGGTCCGGACGGAGGAAGTTCAGCGCAAAGGCTCCGCTGCGGTAAATCATGTCGTGGCTGTGGTTACTTTTGTATATCTGCACCACCACCCTGGGCATGTGAGGGACGATGGACGCCGCGGCGATGGCCACCGCGATCTGAACGTTGGACTTCCCTTGCCATTGGCTGGTGACCGCCGCGATAGGCGACCACAGCCGTCCCATTATCGGCGCTATGCGGGAATAATCGATCAATCGCTTACCGGCCCCCGGAAGGTCTTAGGTGTATGGCCCGGCGCCGCTCCGCCTCGGGTCTAGCGACAACGGATAAGTGTGCCTGCTATCCAGGTGGAGTGTAGCACTATGGGCTGAATGGGGTCTACCGAGGATTGGGAGCTGGACAATCCCGAAAACTAAGTTGACCAGGTACTTATATTAGCCCGGTTGGCCGGCATAACCCCTAGGGACTCGGCCCAACCCCGCTGTAAACCTCGGTATCCGGGTTGAAGGCAAACCATCCGAACCAGTAGGCCATGTGCCCTGGCAGGCGCTCCAGCCTCTGGGACGGGTCCTCTGCCAGCACCAGAGCTTCCTCCCCAGCCTGCCATTCCCGGCCCTGCTGGTCCCTCAGTAAGGGCACGCCCTCAGCGCCGGCCGAGGTTTCAGGCGATGAGAATTTGTACTGACCGCGCCGGTAGGCCCGCGCGGCGCCGCCGGGGGAGGTAACCACCACCACGTTCTTGGCTCCCAGAGAATCGTTGATCACAGGTTGGTCCAGCAGCGCATCCAACGGGTAGGCTTTGGACTGGCCGTCCAGCTTCAACCCCAAAACCTGGTCTTTAGTGCGCAAAAGACTGCTGCGGTGAGGCGCTGGGAACATGGTTTCGGGGTCGCTGCGGTAGTCGAAGTAGATGGAGCGGGGGTCGCCCTCGGGGCGGTAAGATGCCCGGGGATATACGCCGGTGTCTATCGACAGGACAGTGGTATCGGGGTGGCTTTCCAACCAGTCCTCCCAGGTTGTGACCAGGCTGGGTATCAGCTTGAGCTTGATTCCGCTGCCCACCAACGGGCCCACGGCAGGCACGCCCAGGAACTGGTGCCACAAAGTGTTGGTGGCCCGGTCGTACATCAGCTTGTTGCTGCGGTAAAGCATGCCGGAGGTACCGAATTCGGTTACTTTATCTCCGACCCGCCTGGAATACACGATTCCAGATCCGCACAGGGTTCAATACGCCAGGGAGATGGGCTCACCACCCAGGACGTCGTTGGCCATCTCATGGGGATTGAGGACCCGCAGTGGATAGGCCCGGTGCTCGCCGTTTATTGACACGCCGAAGACGCGGTCGGTGGCTCCCAGGTAGCTGGCCTGATTGCCCGGCACCACCGGAGGGTTGACCAGGTCGGGTATCCCATCCTTGGGAACTCCTCCCCACACTGCCTCTTCCAGACGTATGTTGGTTTTGACCCCATCGTAGAAAAAGGCGCCCATGCCGGGGTCGAGGAAACCGAGAAACTCGCCCTTCCAAGCGTCGTAGCCCTGGGGAGGCCGGACCTCGGGATGCTTGCCGAGCCATTCGACCCACAGGCCCCAATCCCCCTCCTCGCTGGGGATGTCGTCGTATTGCTCGCCTGCCAGGCTGGCCAGGTATGATCCTTGCTCTGCCCTGCCCTGCTGAGAAAACTGGAGCCGCATGAAGTCGATTATCAATGGAATGTACGCCGTATTCCCGCTTCTGGACATTTGCAGTGCAACTTGCCGTAGCTCGGACGCCCAAGGCGGTTCAAAAAAGCTCCGGGGGTCGTCGGGCGGCCCGTCGGTATCCAACAAAGCGTCCAACGCGGCGCTCATGAAGAATTCGACGTCGGCTTTTGACTTGGCGGTGGCGGCTATCCTAGGCGGCGGCGTGGGCTTCGAAGCATCTTGGACCTGAGTAGTAGCCTCTGGCACGGCTAGGCTGGTCGGCGTGGCAGCCAGGGGTTGGGATTCCACCGGGGTTTGGGCCGCGCTTTGGACAGTGGAGGGCTCCCCCACCGGCGCGGGCAGGGTTGCCTGGGAGGCGCATGCCACGCCCGCCAGCAATAACGGCCCCAAAACCCCTGCACTGGTGAAAAAAGCTATACCGTTAAGCATTCGTTGCCAGTTCCCATCTAGGCATTAGGCGATCTAGGATCTGGACCTTGGATGCGGACCAAAGAGAGCCGATTCACCGGTTCAATGGAAATACGCTTCAACGTTGCTGGGGGATTGCTAATGACTTGGGACCAACGAGGAAAGGAATGTAAGGACAGCAGGGTCACCAGTCGGGATAAGCATCCTCGGCGCCGTTATTGGTCAAACGCCGCTGCTCGCTACCGTCGGCGTTCATTATGAAGATTTCCCCGGCGCCATACAAATAAGAGACGAAAGCGATCTGTTTGCCGTCGGCAGACCAAACGGGGGCGAGGTCGTCGTTCCCGTTGTTGGTCAGCCGCCGTTGCTTGGAGCCATCCGCCCGCATGGTGAGGATCTCGGCGGTTCCTTGGGGCGAATTTATGAAGGCAATGCTACGGCTGTCGGGGGACCAAGCGGGGGCGAGATCGGCTGAGTCATGCTGGGTCAAACGAACAATCTCGGTGTCGTCTTGCCAGGTCGCGTTACTCAGCTTGCTGACCAGGTAGATATCTTCCTCTCCGCTGGCCCCCCGCACGAAAGCAATGTGTTTCCCGTCGGGAGACCAGGCCGGGTCCCGGTCTTCCCCGTTGGTCAGGTGCACCAAGTTTACGCCATCGGGATTGCGCAGCCACAAGCCCCTCTGCGTGTCTTCCCCTGGATTGTCCTCATCTTCGCTATAGAAAACCAGCCATACTCCATCGGGTGACCAGGCACCCATGTGGTCCTCGGTGGAGTTGTTGGTGACCCTGGTGGGATTGCTGCCATCGGCGTTCATTAAATAAACTTCCGATTGGCCGTCTCGCTGGGAAATAAAGGCCAGTCTGGTCCCATCGGGAGACCACCGGGGGGAATTGTCGTCCCCGGGGCTATGGGTTAGCCGGGTGATGACATCTTGTTTGATATCCACCAGGTTGATCTCCAGGTCGCCGGACTCGTCGGACAAATAGACCAGAAGCTTCCCGTTGGGAGACCACCTGGGTTCATAGTCGCTGCTGCGGTTATCTGTTAGCCCCGTCATCTGGCCTGTGTTGGGGTCCAGCAAAACAACTTCCTGGTCCCCATCTACGGCAGTCACAAAGGCGATCTGGCTCCCGGAAGATTGGAAACAAGCTGCAGTCAACACCAGCAGCGCAGATATCTGGAGTGGACGAAGAAACCAGACCAATGGTGGAAATCTCATACACATCACGTATCAATCAAGTGTGGCAGGTGTGGAAAGCAAAACAGACCGGCGCTGGCCCAGGTCAATCCCGTCCTGTGGGTAGATTATAAACATAACGTGAAAGTGGTTGCTCTGACGCCAGGCACCCAGTTTTAGCGGAAATGACGCGCCGCACCGCCCTTATCTTGACAAGCAGAGTAGCGCCTTTTAGCATCACAACACCGGCTCACAAGCTCTATTGAATTCGAGAGCCGCATCGGAAATGGATCGTCCCACCAATTAACAACCGGCGGCGGAGGTGCCTTTATGAAAGTCTTGGTAGGAGCCAACCTGATCGATGGGACCGGTGGCCCTGTCGTCAACGACGGGGCGGTGCTCATCAACGGAGATCGCATCGAGGCCGTCGGGCCCAGGGTATCTTTAGAGTGGCCGGAGGGCACGGAAGTAATTGACGCCACTGGATTGACCATTCTTCCCGGACTTATCGACTGCCATGACCACCTGGCCTCCAAAAACTACCAGTTAACCAGCCGCTGGGGCCTGGATGAGCCCATGTCGATGGGTTACATACGAACGGCCCTGGCCATCGAAGACACCCTGGCCGCGGGTTACACCTGCGTCCGGGAGGCCGGCGGGCTGGACTACGGGTTCAAGCAGGCAATTGAAGAAGGTCTGATTAACGGTCCCCGGCTGGTCCTTTCCGTGGGAATCATTTCCCCGACCGGCGGCCTGGCCGACCGGGTGAGCGGCTCGGGGCATCATAACGCCTACCATTTTGATCCCCAGACACCGGCAGGCGTGGCCGATGGTCCCGACGCTATACGCGCCAAGGTGCGCGAGATGGCCCGGGTGGGAGCCGATGTCATCAAGTTTGCCACCACCGGCGGCGCCAGTTCCCGGCCGGGCCATGGCCCGTTGGACATCGAATTCGGTCCCGACGAAGTCAAAGCCCTGGTCGAGGAATCGAAATCCCTGGAACGCCGGACAATGTGCCACGCCGTGGGCGGGCCGGGATTGCGCATGTGCGTCGAGGCTGGGGTTGGGTCCATCGAGCATGGGTGCTACCTGGCCGAAGACCCGGACCTGTTGCGAATGATGGCCGACAAAGGCACATTCTTTGTGCCCACCTTCGAAGTCTACGAGTTTCACTCCACGGTCAGCGCGCCACACATGATTGAGCGGGCCAAGGCCATGATGGACCTGCATAAAGAGAGCCTGCACCAAGCCCTGGCGGCCGGCGTCAAGGTGGTTGCCGGGACCGATGCCGGGGGCTTCGTCCACGGGGACAACGCCCGGGAAGTGGAAATTCTGGTGGATCGCGGGATGTCCAACATGCAGGCCATCCAGGCTGCCACCGGCTGGGCCTCCGAGTGTACCGGGCTGGAAAAGGACATCGGCACCCTGGAATCGGGCAAGTTTGCCGACCTGCTGGTCTTGGACGGGGACCCGCTACGGGACATCGGTGTGCTGCGAGACCGGGAAAGAATCAAGATGGTCATGAAGGGCGGAAAAGCCTACGTGGACAAACTGTCCGGCGCCGCGACCACGGGTTTGGGCCGTTAGATTCTTGGCCTGACTTCGCTCCGTCAAATTCGCCCGGCCAGTTGGGCGGCGGTGCGCCTTCCTGTATCATTAGCCCATGCGTTTCCACGTTCTCACCCTGTTTCCAGGGGCGTTCAAGGGGCCCCTGGAAACCAGCATGCTGGAGCTGGCGTGCCGCCGGGGCCTGATCTCCGTCGAGATCAAGAATATCCGTGACTATACCCATGACGCCCACGGTACCGCCGACGATTACCAGTTTGGCGGAGGAGCTGGGATGGTCCTCAAGGCCGAGCCGATTTTCGAGGCGGTAGAGGACATCCTGGGTGGCCGCACTCCGGAGCAGAGAGCCAACATCCCCATCATTCTTATGTCACCCCAGGGCAGCCGGTTGGACCAGCGCCTGGCGGAATCCCTGGCCGGCGCCGAAGAGCTGGTCCTGATATGCGGCCACTACGCCGGAGTCGATGAGCGCGTCCGGCAACACCTGGCCAGCCATGAAATAAGCATCGGCGACTACGTGCTGACCGGCGGCGAGTTGCCGGCCATGGTGTTGATCGACACGGTTTCCCGATTGGTCCCCGGTGTCGTGGGCTCCCAGGAGAACGTGGACGGCGACTCCATCACCTCGGGGCTGCTGCAACACCCTCTGTACACCAGGCCGGTGGAATTTCGCGGCATGTCGGCCCCGGATATTCTCCGGTCGGGGCACCACGCCGAAATCGACCGGTGGCGCCGCCACGAGTCCTTGCGCCGAACATTGGAGCGGCGGCCCGACCTGCTGGCCACCGCCGAACTCACCACCGAAGACCTGAGCTACCTTCGAGACCTGGGCTACGAACCCGCCGACAGCTAACCTTTCCGGAATTACCCCATAGGATTCAGTCAGCCCACGAATAATATTGTCACCCTGAACCCTTCGGCTACGCTCAGGATAAACTCCGTGAAGGGTCTCACCTTGGAAGGGAGATTCTTCCGTCGCTCCGCTCCCTCAGAATGACATCATATTAAAGTTGACTTCGTAGTAGGATTCTCCCCGATGCCCAAAAGTGATTTCAAGTTTCATACGTCGTTGCGCGTCAGATGGATGGAGTGCGAC
>JADFFS010000094.1 GCA_022568195.1 Chloroflexota bacterium
GACGCAGTCCCCGAGTCAAGGCGGCCTAAAAATACCGAGGCATGCAACCTCGCCCCGGAATAATGTCCCCAGCCAACTGGAGGGAGCCAGGCCCAGCTTAATATCTAAGGGTTAAGGAGGATACCATGGGTACATACCGGCTTTACACCGACAGCCAAGGGCTTTCCCAAATTGAGAAGATAGACCTGGCTTCTACGCCAGCATGGACTGAGGCGCAAGCAACCACAACCATTGCATTCCGCGAAGCGGCGGTGGGGAATTTCTCGGATTACCATACCGCCCCCCGCAGGCAGTTCGTTATCATTCTGTCCGGGCAGCTACAGATCGGTCTCAAAGATGGGTCCCTGCACGTCTTTGGACCGGGAGACGCCCGATTGGTGGAAGACGTGACCGGCTCCGGCCACACCACGGCTACCCACGGTGATGTGCCCTGTATCACAGCGACGGTACCATTGGCTAACCAGTAGGTCCCGCATAACCCCAGGCAAAATCATCCCGGCGTATCGTATATCCGTCTGCCCCATGGGGGAAAATCCTGGTGTGCGTCTTTTAGTAAGAGTTTAACGGGAGCGCCGGAGGCATCCGCTTTGGAGCCGGAGTTGCCGTGGAGCCGCCAGCGGAATCAATGCTCCCGGAGTCTACCCACGGAGGAGTGGTTAGTTGCCATACTTCATGTACGTGTCGTTGCAAGAGGACGACAAAATCTCCATCTTCTCCATGGATGCCGCCACGGGCGGCCTGACTCACCGGGATGACGTGGCGGTTCCGGGCGGTCCTGCGCCCTTGACTCTGGACCCGCAACGAAAATTTCTCCACGTGGCGCGCCGGGGCAGCCGAGAGCTTTCCAGCTATCGAATCGACCAGACCAATGGAAGTCTATCGCACATCAGTACCGGCCCTCTGGAAACAGACCCTTGCTTCCTGTCCACCGACCGCAAGGGCAACTACCTGCTGGCGTCTTATTACGAGGGCAGCAAGGTGACGGTGCATCCCATCGGCGGCGACGGTGCTGCCACAGCGGAGCCGAGCCAAACCGTGCCGACCGCCAGGGGGGCCCACTCCATTCAGACCGACCCGTCAAACAAGTTCGCCTTCGTGCCACACATCGCCGGCAATGGCCCCAACGCCATCTTTCAGTTCACCTTCGAGGAGACCACGGGGAACCTCACGGCCAATAATCCGGCGAGAGTCTCTCTCCAGGAAGAGCTGGGGCCCCGCCACTTTTGCTTCCATCCCAACCGGGACGTGCTGTACTTCTCCAACGAGCAAGGGGGCAGCGTAACGGGGTACAACTTTGACGCAACAGCCGGGACCCTGAGCGCCTTTCAGACGATCTCCACCCTGCCCGATGGATTCGACGGCGCCAACTCCTGCGCCCAGATTCAAATCACCCCCTCTGGAAACTACCTATACGCGCCCAACCGGGGCCACAACAGCATCGCCTGCTTCTCGGTGGATCCCCGCAGCGGCCGGCTGACGTCCCTGGGCCAGGTAGCTTCGGAACCGGTTCCCCGGGCGATCAACGTGGACCCAACGGGCAACTTCCTTTTCGCGGCGGGATTAGAATCGGGCCGGTTGGCCTCCTACCGGATCAATAGCAACACCGGTCATCTCGAGCCCCTGGCCACCTATGAGGTCGGCCGCAGGCCCATGTGGGTGCTGGTGACCGAGCTACCCGGTTAGATTCCGCCCACCCATGCCGACCAGATGCCAATGGGCCACCAGCGACTTGATGGTCGACTACCACGACCGGGAGTGGGGAGCGCCGCTGCACGATGATAAAAAGCTATTCGAGTTACTTATGCTGGAGGGCGCCCAGGCGGGTTTGAGCTGGGAGATAGTCCTGCGCAAGCGGGAGTCCTACAGAGAAGCCTTTGACCACTTCGACGCCCGAAAGATGGCCGGCTACGGCCAGGACAGGATAGCTGAATTGCTCCAGAACCCGGGAATCGTCCGGAACAGACTGAAGGTGGCGGCCTTCGTGCAGAACGCCGGGGCTTATTTGGACATACAAAACCGGTTCGGAAGCTTCGACGCTTACCTCTGGAGTTTCGTCGACGGCCATCCGGTGCGAAACTCCTGGCGGGACCTGTCGGAAGTACCAGTAAAGACGGACCTGTCAGAACGCCTCAGCGCCGACCTAAAGCGGAGCGGTTTCAAGTTCGTCGGGTCGACCATCTGCTACGCATTTTTACAAGCCGCAGGTTTGGTCAACGACCACGTAATTACTTGTTTCCGCTATCTGGAACTCGGTGGCCCCGGCGTCCCATCCGCCCAGTGACCGCGTGCCTCATTGCCAAACACCCCTGCGTTAGCCATCCGCCCATTGCGCCACGGCGGCGCTAGACTACTTCCAGGTGATTATGACAATTGGTCCCATGTAGGCAGGTGTCATTCCGAGAAGCGCAGCGACGAGGAATGACATTGGTCGTTTTCAAATTGAAATGGTACTAGCCAGCTAAGGGATTGAATTAGAAGAAATGGCCTCGTGGCCTGATTGCGGCGAGGACTCCAACATGCCGCCGGTATGGTTGGAATATAAGCGGGATTCCGCTGAATCAAAGTGGATTAACTGGAAGGTGCTTGGGGCACTGGTAAACGGTGGATTAATGTATAATTTGAGAACGACCCCTAAATATGGTCGAAGGAGCCGAAGCCTGGCTCCCTGGCAACGTCCGTGAGTTTCCGGGAGGGCAAGTATGGACAAGATACGCGTCTTCTTGGTCGAAGATCATCCGATGATGCGCATAGCCATGCGCACCATTCTGGAGGCCAGTGAGCGCTTCAGCATCGTTGGTGAGGCCAACAACGCCGAGGAGTCGATCGAGATTATAGATACCGTGCCCACTGATATGGTGGTCATGGACATCCAATTGCCCGGCATAGACGGCGTGGAGGCGACCCGGCAGCTGAAGGCGCGGCACGGCCACCTGAAAGTAGTCATTATGAGTGCCTTTGGCGAGGAGTATCTAATACCAAGCATCGAGGCGGGGGCGGACGGCTACATGATGAAGGGGTTGGCTCCGAACGAGGTGGTCGATGGGCTGCTCCAAGCAGCGGCAGGCACCCCGCCCATAGACCAGACGTTGACCCGCCACCTTATGAACCGGGCCGCCGACGGTGAGTCTGCTCGGGTGGGCCCGTCCTTGTCCACGCGCCAGCAAGAGGTGTTGCGGCGGGTCTCCGACGGCCTGACTTCCAAGGAGATAGCCTCAGGCTTGTCCATCAGCGGCACGACCCTCAAGCGGGAGTTCAGGAATATATTCGAGGCACTGGGCGTCAACGATCGAGCCCACGCCATCGCCGAAGCTTATCGCAGGGACCTGATTTAAGGCATCTAGACCAATCAGCCACTGACCGTTCTTGAGAATGGATACCACCCTGTCATCCCGAGTCCTTCCCGCGAAGGACGACCCCGATATAATCGGGGTGGGGAGGCGGAGGAGACGCCCCGCCCCAGATGCTTCGCCGCTGTGGCTGGCTCAGCATGACATATTCTAGGGAGCGACGGGATCAGGATTTGGTTAAATCGCTTCAGACCCCCTTGGGGTCTCTTTTTTTGCCCGGTTTACCGGCATCATCTGACTGCGGCACCTTGGCCCAATTGGGCCGTGGTGATGGTCCCTTCGGTACCCCCAGGACGAACCGATTTGCTTGTCGGATTCGGCCACCCAGGCATTTAATGCGCGCCGCGGCAAGGTGGACAATGAGGCAGTCAGGTGGTCAACGCGTCCGCAGGCATCTCTGGCCGCGTTTAGACGATAGCTGCCGGGCGGACATCCGGCCCGGAAGCATGGGGAGGTGAGTATGACAATCCTAGGAGTAACGCTGAGGGCGTCCCCCGCCCGGCCCAGTACCGCCCTGAGCGTGGACGGAGCGCTAAATCAGGCCCGGCTAACAACCTTCATGGGCGACATCGAGCTTGTATGGGTTGGTTGAGATAATACAGCCCAGAGTGATAGCCGTGGGGGCCCCAATGACCCTGCCGGCGGGCCTATGCTGTCTGGAAGAGTCCTGTGAGTGCGATTTCTACCAACCCCAGGCCAAAGGGCGCCAGTTTGAGTTGGAGCTATCAAAAATGGGCGTGGGGTGCTTCTTCACCAACAAGCGGACCATCATTCGGGGCTTGATATACCGGGGCCTGGAGTTGAAACGGCGGCTGACCAAAATGGGATTTGAGGTAATTGAGGTCTACCCCTACGCAACCAAGTTGATACTCTTTGGCGACCAGGTGCCGCGCCGGGTCGCCTCGGGAAGCTTGAGCTTCCATAAGGAAAAATTACCCGAGCTGATTCCGGGCTTGGCGCCCTGCGTTGACATGCTGGACCGGCCATCCTGTGACGCCGCCTTCAACGCCTATACCGGGTACTTGTACTCGAAAAACGGCACAGACTCCTTGGGCGACCCCAGCGAGGGCACATTGATTGTTCCCAAGCTGCCTCGCTGAACGCCCAGGGAAAGCCCGGGTCCCGATTGGTTTGTGGGACAATTTGGGCCAATTGTAGGCAGGCTCCTGCCGGCTCAGATAGCCGGAAGAATCTCGTCGCACAACAGCTTTAGGCTTTCGTGCACGTCCGGGCCCAGCTCGGAGAACATCAGTTGCTGGAACCCGTTCTCTCGTGCTGTCTCTTGGACCTCCACCATTCGCTCCCGGCAATAGTCAGGCTCCCCGGCGACGTAGACCGCGTCGATCATGGCGTCGGTAACCAGTTGGGTGAACTGGCCGGATGACGTGCTTTCTTGGCCCGCTTTCTCCAAGATGTCCATATCCTCGGTTGCCACTCCCAGCCGCAGTATGTCCTCCGGCGTGTAGCCATACCGGCGCAGGTTCAACAGCCTCCGGCCGGCGGGGTTCCTGGCGAAGCTCCTGGCAGCCTCTTTGTCCCGCGACACAGACAGCTTTATCTCGGCGATCTTTGGCGCACCGTCCTTCTTGCCGGCTTTGCGAGCCGCGTCATCGAAGATTCGAAGAACCGACGGCAGGCGTCCGGTTCCAGCAACCGCCTTGAACTCGCCGCCGAAAATTAGACCGTCCATGAATTCCCCACCGACCGCCATGCTCCTGGGCCCGTTGCCACCGCAGTAAAGACGGATGGGCGTCTTGGGCTGGAAGTTCAACCGGAAAGTTCCACTGGGATTGAAATTGAAATAGGACGCCAGGGAGGGATAGCTGCTAAAGGTTACCTCGTCGCCAGCCAATAGCTGGTGGAGACATTGGGCCGTCTCCCGTAACATGCTGACCGGCATGACCGTGTTTACAAAAAGGGGCGTGGACGGATTGCCCCGGGCCAGGCCGATGCTTAGCTCCGGTCCGTCCATGATCTCGCTAATGGCGGCCACCGAATCTGCGACGTCCACCGGGTTACGGAAATACTGGACGACCACGGCCGTGCCCAGGCTAATGGGGATGTTGGCGGCCAGGGCGGCCAGCACGACGAAGCAGTTGCGGCTTTGCAGATTGTCGGTAACCCAGATTTGGGAAATGCCCCCAGACTTTGCCACCTTGCCCAAAGCAATCAAGTCTGGGATCGGGACATGGCTATAGGTTGGAAGATGTAGCTGGATTCCTGCTTGCATGGAGGTCATCTGCAAATGGTCCTTTTGTATGGCGTTCGTTGGAATAGAAGGTGTACCACGCATCCATCCTCGAGCATGATATGTGTTTGATGATCTTCTTGCCTACCGCGTTAACCTGACAGCCGGGGCACGGCATGCCGTACCCCTACACGGTGGTCTGGTCCGGCCAAATATAACGTGGCCTTCGAATGGCCTCATGCCTCGGACAAACCAGAGGTCCTGGTCTCGCCTAGCCTGGCTACGGGCTTGAAGAGCCCCCCGTATAAAGTATGGGCGCCCCGGTTGCATCGGGGCGCCCATACAGGTTGTTCCGCGAGCGCACTTGGGATCGAGCGCGGCCAGCGTTCAGGCCGCTACCTCGACAGGCCCCGGCCCGGTTTGGGACCGGTTTAATAGTGACGCAGTTCGACCACGTTGTCGTCGGGGTCATAGACGTACAGGGATATCCCGTCGCCGTGGGAGCCCCAGCGCTTGCCGGGTCCGGCCTGAATCCCGACACCAATTGCTTCAAACTTGGCCTTGAGCTCGTCCATGTCTGTGGGTTCGATGACCATGCAGAAATGGTCTTGATTCTTGACGCCGTCCCTGCCGATGGACTCCTGGTCGGAGGCGAACAGATCTATGATGGTATCGTCGTTGAGCCTGGCCGACGGGAACCTCACCTCTCCGGCTCTCCACTGGTCTACCCGTTCGGGCTTGAGGCCCAGGGTCTCAGTATAGAATTGCATCGATACTTCTACGTCCTTCACTCTAAGGACAATATGGTCCAGCTCGGTTATTTTAACCAGGGACTTGATGGCGGTCTGGGTCTGGGTCTGCGAGGTAGTGGCCATTATGGGCACCTCCAATTCCTGTTGGGCGAAGGATACCAACGCCAGCCTCACGGGTCAAGGCTAACCGCCGCTTGGAAACTGTCTTCCCGCTAATCCTGGTCAAAAAACGAGGAAAAATTCTCAGTGCCCTTCCACTGGACCGTCCGGCCATCGGTCCCGGCCAAAGATACGTCACCCATTTCCTCCAACAACTCTACGTGGCTGATGACCTCGGAGAAGGCCGGATAGTAGGTGTTGTTGTCCAGGTTCAGATGAGAAAAGTGCTTCCTGGTTAGGGTGGATAGCTCCAGCGGTTCCTTGCGCAGCAAGTCGATGAGGTCATGGCAGCGGGTACGGTGGTGGTCGGCGATGGCCGATGCCCGGTCGACGCCGATGGGGTGGAACTTGCCTCCATGATACGCCCGGTGGGCCGGCATGACGGTGAGATCGGCGCCCAGTTTTGAGACCCGTTTGAGCGACTGGATAAAGATTTTCAGTCCGTAATAGCGGTTCTCAAGCTGGTAATCTTCCGGCAGCAAACTCCGAAACCTTTGATAGCTCATGCTGACGCTGGGATGGGGCGTTATCTGGGGCAGAACGTGGTCGCCGGAGAACAGGATGCGGTCGTACAGAATGCATAGCTCATCGGGAGCGTGGCCCGGCGTGTAGTAAAAAGTCAGCCCGCCGGACACCATGCCATCGGTGACGGGATTGGTGAGGGACATCATTTTCCCCAGCCGTTCATGCTCTTGAATTCGCTCATCAAAATCCGAGTGGTCTCTTGGGCGGTCACCCATGAGACGTTGGCGCCAATCGGCTTCCATGTTCCAGCGGTCCAGGCCCAAAAGGCTGCCGTAGACTTCGTGCGCCCATAACTCTGCGCCACTGCGGGCAATCACGTCGAAGCAGTTGCCGTCATGGTCGAGATGCCCGTGGGTCACCACCATGCGGCTGACCGCGCTCAAGGGATAGCCGACGTATTGCAGTCCCTCCTCCAGGTCGGTAAGGGTCCCGTTACAGCCAGCGTCCACCAAAGTCAGCTTGTCACCTTCCACAACGTAACACCAGGTGGGTCCCAGCGGACTGTCCCAGGCCTGAGGCACGCCGATCCCGTGAATCACAACGCCCTCCGGTGAGGTGTATTTGACCACCATACGGTTGCCGGCGTCGTCGCCTGCTTTGATAATCTCCGGCTCCATTGTTACTCCCTTACTCTAAATCGGTCATGAACATACCCTTGGACCGCCCCATGACAGTGCCCTGAACAGTCCAAGGGTATCTCTCCCGGCGAATATTAACGGCCAACCAAGTAATCAATCGCCTGGGCCGCCGCTATACAGCCCGGTTTAAATGGCTCTCAAAACAGTATTCCTGGGCTTGCCCCCAGGCGACGAGCTCGTGCCGCCGGGAGGTCATATCTTGGGATGTCATCCCGGAAGTGTTCTCCAGGCGGACTCTGGAGTTGCCAGAGCGTTTGGGTCCGAATCGTCGGCTCAGCGCCGGTTTCCAGTTATGTCCACCTGACACTTTACTGCCCGGCGGACCGTTTTAACAAGTCTGACCCCCGCCCAGGGCCCAATTGTGGCATGGGGACAGGTAAGTTGGCTGATTGGTGGCTCGATCCGAGGCTTCAGTCGCGAATGGAGCGGGACTTGGCCGCTGCCCGGTTCCAGCGAGTGGACATCGTGAGACCTGGTCGGGGGGACTGGTCTCTGCGGGATAGGCGCCGATTTTCGGGTTCAACGGCAGTGGCGGCTGCATGCGCCGTTGCTGGGACACCACGGTAGGCCGAAAAAGGACGCCTGGGTATGTGGTAGGAGAGATCGCCTTCGCCAGCGCAACCGCCCGGGAGATCGTCAAGAGCAGGAAACAATGGGCACATATCCATTCATTGTCCCGCCAATGATCCATGGCCGGACGGTGTTCACCTGTCCAATTTCAATGATGCCTCACCTATCTAGGTTATCCGTGATGAACTCACGTATCTTGTCCTCATCGAAGGCGTCAAGGGTCAGCAACCTCCCCGGCGCCGCCAGGGCAATCTTGGCGTCCATTGTAGGGTACGGCGCCAGGTAGACTTGGGGCGGGTAGGTCAGCACAATCTCTGTGAGTCTGTCCACCAAGTCGGCATCGCACTGGAAGTTCACGCAGTTGTATTGCACCAACATGCTTCCCCTTGCGTGTCCAAAGTTACGTTCCATCACGTGCTCTTGCACAAGCCTCGGTATGGGCCGGCCGTTAATCTGCTGTGGTGGAAAAGACTCCAAATGGGCCGGCGTGAAACCGGTGGGCGGAAGTTCCTTTCCGAAGGTGCTTCTCGTCACCATAAACAGGCCCAAGCCTCCAATTAACGCAATCACAACGGCCAACCCGCCGCCGGCCATCAGCAAGGTGCGCCGAAGGCTGCGCCGACGAACTCTCCGGCCTTCCTGCTGGCGCCGCTCCCGAGACCGCTGCCGCCGCTCGTATCTCTCCCTTCGATCTGCCATTCATTGGCCTCCCCGATGACACCCGACGGTGCTAGCCTACCATAATTATGCTCGACGGCCCTCCGTCCAAAACATTGGATGCAGGAAACACGCTTTCGATCAGAATACGCCCAGAATACGCCTAAAATATGCGGCTATTTTGAGCCTGAGCTTATAAGATCCGGCTGCGCCTTTACGGGTTAACGTGATCCTGGACTACTCCAAGGGCGTTGCGACAGCCCGCGAATGGGTGAAGAAATTAGCAGGCAGTCCTTGAATTTCGAGACGTTAGTCAGGAGTCCATTTGGGAGGCCGGGGATTACTTGAAGCGGGCATAAGGACGAACGCCGTTAACACCGGTACGTTCATCCTCAGGTCTGTCCGCCAGGCACCCATCTGTGCTGGGCACGGCAGACATCGGGACGTGGACCTAAGGCCAAGGGGCTAATGAAGCGGCAGTCAGGGCTTCTCGGTTCCAGCCAACCTTCTCTTCGCACGGCCGTACCGGTAGATTCCGGATCATCGGAATGTAAAACCGATGAGGTGCGGCAAATCTAACCACGAGTTAACGCGAATCGTACGTCTAATTCGAAGAGCTTTAGCTGTCTAAGACTTCTCGTACCTTACTAAGCAGTGCCGATGGCAGGAAGGGTTTTTGTAGAAAAGGCATGCTACCGTTCGGCGAACATGCCAGGGCTTCATCGGTGTAGCCCGAAGTTAACAAGATTTTTATATCAGGGCGGGACTCACCCAGACGACTGGTCAGTTCTATCCCACCCATCTGCGGCATGACGACATCGGTCAGCAATAAGTCAATCATCCCGGCCGGATGATTCTGTGCCAACCGGAGGGCCTCCTCCCCATTTGCCGCTTCTAGCACCTTGTACCCATTGTCGAATAGCACCCTGGTACACATCGATCTAATCATCGGCTCGTCTTCCGCCAGGAGTATAGTTTCCTTCCCATTGGGCATGTCCCGGCGTTCCTGACTCTGGGGGAGTATTGAGACTGTTTGTGTTGAACATGGTAGGAATATTTTAAAGGTGGTACCGTTGTCTACTTCGCTATCTACCTCAATATGACCGCCGTTCTGCTTTATGATTCCGTAGCAGATGGACAGTCCCAGGCCGGTGCCTTTGCCCGTTTCCTTAGTGGTGAAAAAGGGATCGAACACCTTGCGTTTGACCTCTTCATTCATGCCGATACCATTGTCATTTACTGTTAGTGAAACGTACTTGCCCGCCGGGCAGTTCCACCTATCAGCTTGGGCTTGGTCAACATTCACGTTGGTGGATTGGATTACTAACTTCCCTCCAGTTGGCATGGCGTCTCGAGCATTAACCACCAAGTTCATCAGAATTTGCTCGATTTGATTGGGGTCCGCCGATACAAGGTCCAGGTCCGGAGAAAGTAGCATGACAAGTTCCACATCCTTGTCGATGACGCTCCGGAGTAGCTTTCCAGTATTGAGAATCAGCTGGTTAAGGTCGAATACCTTTGGTTCACTAACCTGCTGGCGGGAGAAAGTGAGTAGCTGGGTCGCAAGTCTGCTCGCGCGCTCAGCGGACCTCAGAACGACCTCTAAGTCTGAGCACACAGGGTCCTCGGGCGACAGTCCTGCAATCCCTAATTGGGTATAACCCATGATCGTTGTCAGCAAATTGTTGAACTCATGAGCGACACCCCCTGCCAGTTCGCCCACGCTCTCTAGCCTGTTGGATTGAAGAAGTTGGTTTTCTAGGAGTTTGCGTTCGATGGCATAACGTACGGAGCGCACCAGTAGCGGTGTGTCTACCTGCCCCTTGATGAGATAGTCCTGCGCTCCCTTTTGCACTGCTTCCGTGCCAAGTATTTCAACGTCCATTCCGGTCACAACTATAGTGGGTATCCCAGGGGCTTGAGTGTGCATCTTCTCGAAGGTTTGTAACCCCGAGGAATCGGGCAGCGTGAGGTCTAGTAAAATTACGTCAAATTCATGTTGAGCGACCTGCTCCAGCGCCAAATCAAGCCGCTCGGCACAGGCGAACTCGAACTGGTCCGCGGCTGCTTCCGATAAAGTTTCCTTTATCAGCCTGGCGTCTCCAGGGTTGTCCTCAACCAGCAGGATTTTTATCGGTCTATCAGGCATAGATTTTACCGCTGACATCCTGTGGCAGCTTCACGATAGTTAGCCAGAATTCCTCCAGCGATCTCACGACCGTGATGAACTCATCCAAGTCTATGGGTTTGGTGATGAAGGCGCTGGCCTGAAGGTCGTATGCCTCAAGAATGTCTTTTTCAGCGTTGGAAATTGTAAATACCAGCACTGGGATACGCCTAAGTTCTTCGTCGGCCTTGATCTCAGCAAGCACCTCGCGGCCGTCTTTCTTAGGCATGTTTAAGTCAAGCAAAATGAGGTCGGGAAGGGCGGCATTAGCGTACGGGCCTTCATGACGGAGATAGGCCAGGGCCTCCATCCCATCTTCAACCACGGTTATATTGTTCTTCACTTTTGCATCTTTAAATCCTTCGACAGTGAGCCGCGCATCACCTGGATTGTCTTCCGCCAACAAGATCTCGATTGGTTTGACTCTCGTGATATCCAGATCCTCCATGGTCCTCCTCCTGTTGATTTCTCATTGCGAGTGTGAAGTAAAAGGTGCTGCCCTTCTGGGGCTCCGACTCTACCCAAATGCACCCGCCGTGGCGCTCAATCACCCTTTTGCAGATCGCGAGACCAATGCCCGTTCCGGCGTACTTTGCCTTGCTATGCAGGCGTTGGAAGATCTGGAAGATGCGCTCGGTGAACTCGGCTTCAATCCCAATGCCGTTGTCCTTAAATGAGAAGAGCCACTCATCCCCGCTTTCTACTGCGGAAACATGAATGCGTGGCGGTTGATCGCCGTGGTATTTAATGCCATTGCCGATCAAGTTCTGAAAGACCGAAACAAGCTGTGAAGCGTCGGCCGGCACAGTCGGTAGGGGATCTCGTGTCACGATCGCTCCCTTCTCTTCAATGCTTGCCGCCAGGTTGGTGACTGCCCTCGCGAAGACGTCCGAGCAATTCGTCGCTTCAAGCGGATGTCCTTGCGTCGTGATCCGTGAATACAGCAATAAATCATTGATTAGAGTCTGCATTCTTTTCGCCCCATCTACGGCATACCCGATGAACTCATTGGCATCGGAATCGAGCTTGTCTTTGTAGCGTCGCTCCAATAATTGGGTGTAACTGGACACCATGCGTAACGGCTCCTGTAGATCGTGTGACGCGATATTGGCAAACTGCTCCAGTTCTTGATTGGACCGAGCTAGTTCCTGTGCCTGCTTTTCCAGGTTCTGGCTGATGCCCTCAACGTAGTCTCTGCTCTCCTGTAACTGGTCCGCGAGCCTTTGGGTCTTGGAAGCGTGATTTACCATCCCTATGAGGTAAGCTACTAATAGAGAGGTGACTAACAGCCCACCCGCCAAAATACCCCATCCTTCCCATGCCGAATGACCTCCCAAGAACTCTGATGTGGGGCTAATCAGGAGCGACCATTGGCGTCCGGGAATATCCAACGGCTGGCGCAAGTAAATCTCACCCCGGGCCTTCAATTGCTCTTCATCGGCAGGGTTGTCACTGCCCGGCGCTTGGTCTAGGTAAAGAAGGCCCTCGCCTGCTGGGGATGCCTCGTCAACAAGCTGGATATTGACGATCCCCTTGGGTAAGTCCTCTAGCGCAGCCTCCACCATGTCCCCTATTCGAAACACTCCGACTGCAAAGCCTTTCAGGTCCTGTCGGCGCCCTTCGACTGTCTCGGGGGCAGTAGGTGTTTTGTAGATCGGCTTGAGGATCAAAAAGCCAAATTGATTGCCGGTTTCCTGTACCAAAGTGATCCGCGCAGTGGTAACCATTTCCCCAGTGTCGCGCGCGCGCTCTAACGCTACTAGACGGGCCGGGTTAGAGGCCACATCGAACCCCAGGGCGGCCTGGTTGCTTTCATAGGGTTCTATGTAGGTAACGACGATGTATTCAGGCCGTTCAATGTCCACGACCCTTTGACCGTCAAGAAGCCAGTCCTTGAATTGGAACTCGGGATAGCCTTCCTGTCTCAAACTGTCCTCGAATTGTCTTTTCTCCGAGTGGGTCACCCGCTGATTCCACGATAAGGCTTTGATCTCCTGATGGCGCGAAAGGGGACCCTGCACAAATTTCCGAAAGGCGTCCCGATCAACCTTGCCGGAGGCGGCATACAGCCCGCCAATGGACTCAATGACTTCGAGGTTCCTTTCAATGCCCTTCTGTATGGCTGCCACATAGGTTTCCGCCTGCCTCGCAAACTCTGCTTGGGTGCGATTTTGTTGCTGGTTTTGGACTATGTTGAAGAAGACGGCGGTCAGAACTAGATCCAGCAACAGCACCAGCGCCACGTGGCGGTATCGGCCTAAGGACAGCCTTCTGATGCGAGCCCCAATCCTTGGTTGGTCTGTAACTATCATCTCGAACTACTTTCTGGCCCGCTAAGTGTCGAGAAACGAAACATTGTAGGGTTGTTTTTCTTTTCCCATTCCGAATAATCGAATTCCTGCCATTTCATTTTTTCCGCCAATCAAAAATCTGCCTCAGGATCTCCGTATCTTAGCAAGTGAAGACCCAACTCATACACAACTTACAAACCCTAAGACGATCATCAAGAACAAATTCTACAGAAAATCTGCCGCGAATATGCCTCTCAAATAACTCCCTCTTGATAATCGAATCATTACGACTATCTCCAGTTTCTCTCATGAACAAATCGTGATAAACAATGCCATGAATCACAAGCCAACGTTTTGTATGAGGCATATGCTTGCTATCTCGACCAGACAAAAGAATAATCTTATGACTGTCCGAGAACCTCTTCACAACCACAGCAACAGCAGGATTTAACTCATCAGTT
>JADFFS010000256.1 GCA_022568195.1 Chloroflexota bacterium
CAGGCGCCGCAGCGTATACAGTAGAGGGCTTCTCTTAGGTGGGGATCGGCCAGCAGGCGGGACCGGCCGTTGTCGACGATGATCAGATGAAATTCCTCGGGGCCGTCCTCGTCCTCTTGGCGGCGGGGTCCGCTGACCATGCTGACATAGCTGGTGATCGCCTGGCCGGTGGCCGAACGGGGCAGCAGACGCAGAAAGACCGCCAGGTCCTGCAGGGAAGGAATAACCTTTTCCATACCGGTGATCCCAATGTGCATCCGGGGCGCCGAGGTGCAAAGACGGCCGTTCCCCTCGTTGGTGATGATCACCAGAGTGCCGGTTTCGGCCACCAGGAAGTTGGCGCCGCTGATGCCCAGGTCCGCTTGCATGAACTTCTCCCGCAATGCTGTCCGGGCGGCGGCGGCCATGGCGTCGATGTCTTCCAGAAGGGGTATGCCCAGTTTCTCGGTGAACAGCCGGGCCACCTGCTCTTTGCTCTTGTGCAAGGCCGGAGCTACCAGATGAAAGGGCGTCTCTCCCGCTAACTGAATGATGTATTCGCCCAGGTCGGTCTCGTAGACATCTACTCCCAGCGCCTCCAGCACCGGGTTTAGCTCCAGCTCCTCGGAAACCATGGACTTGCTTTTGGTGACGACCCTCACGTTTCGAGACCGCACCAGCTCGGAGACGATGGCGTTGGCCTCAGCGGAATCAACAGCGAAGTGGACCTGGCCACCGGCTTTGGCGACGTTTTGTTCCAGCAGGTCCAGGTAGTAGTCCAGGTGGTCAAGGGTGTGGATTTTGATTTGCCGGGCGTGCTCTCGCCACTCCTCCCAGACCTCTGGAGTGACGTCGGCTATAGCCTCGCGCCGGGCGGCATCGAAGCCTGTGCCCACCCGTTCCAAAGCCCGCCTGATCTGGGGGTCCAGGATAGAAACAGCCGATGCTGCGGAGAATTCACGGGTCTTGATGTCTGCCATGGATCAGGCTCCTGTCGAATGCTCGGGTATCTGTTGGTCCAGTACTTGGGCCAGGTGGCGTACCCGGATGTCCGAATCTTGGCGGCTCAGTCCTCCCTCGATGTGCAGCAAGCAGCTCATGTCGCAGGACACCAGAGTGTCGGCGCCGGTGCTGGTCACGTTGGCGATTTTGTCGGCCAGCATACCCTCGGAGATGTGAGGGTACTTCACCGAGAAAGTCCCGCCGAACCCGCAGCAGGTTTCCTCCTGGGGCAAGTCTTCCAAGCGCAGGTCTTTGACAGCCCGCAGCAAGCGTTTCGGCTGGTCACGGACCTCCATTTCCCTCAGCAGGTGGCAACTTGGATGGTAGGTCGCCGTGCCCGGATAAGCGCTTCCCACGTCTTCCACTCCCAAGACATCGTTGAGGAACTGGGAAAACTCGTAGACCTTGGGGGCCATCCTGCGTGCCTGCTCCAGCATTGGAGGCTCGTCCTGGAACAGGTCCAGGTAAAAAACTCGCATCATGGCCGCGCACGAGCCGGAGGGTACGACTACATACTCGCTATCGGCGAAGGATTTCAGCACACGCTGCCCCAATTGGCGAGCGCGTTTGGTGTAACCGGAATTGTACAGGGGTTGGCCGCAGCAGGTCTGGTCGGCCGGGAAAGCTAGGTCCACGCCCAGCCTGCGCAACACCCGAACCACACTCACGCCTACCTGGGGATAGAGCTGGTCGATAATGCAGGTTACAAACAGGTCGGCCTTGGTGGGAGTTGCGCTGGCCAAAGTGGCGTCCTCGAAGGGGTTGCTTTGCTCCGGTAAGGGTAGCAGACGGGTAGGCCGGTAGCAACCGAAGACCCCTCACCCGTTGACCAAAATCCCCCTTCGCCCCCTTTACTAAAGGGGGCGAAGGGGGGATTTCTCTGCCCTCGGTGCAAACACGCGCGAGGACGGCACCTGCCCAACAGAGGATTTGCGCTGCTACGGCGACGTCCACACGGGCCAGTTGTCAACCGCCGTACCACGGGTGAGGCGGTAGATTTCGCTGCCGTCGGCCCGGACCACGTAAATGTCGTGATTGCGGCCCCGATTGGATGCGTAGGCGACGTAATTTCCGTCGGGAGACCAAACTGGAGCATAACTGTCGTTCCGGCTGTCCGAGAGGCTGATGTCTCCGGTACCGTCGGCGTTGATCACACGAATGCTGCGATTCAGGCCCGTGCGCTTGTAATAGATTAGCCTTCGTCCTTCCGGAGACCATGCGGGAGAGAACTCGTCGGCCGGGTCGCTGGTTACGCGGATGAGCCCGGAGCCGTCAACGTTGACCAGGTAGACGTTCTCGTCACCGTCTCGATCGGAAGTAAAAGCGATGCGCTGGCCGTCGGGAGACCAAGCAGGAGAGGCGTCGATACCGGGACTGTCGGTGAGGCGGCTCCCCCCCGTACCGTCGGCATTCATAACGTAGATCTCCAGATCGCCGTCCCTATCCGACCAGAAAGCCAGCCTAAGGCTGTCTGGAGACCAAGCCGGTTGCTGGTTGCGTCCGGCGCTGAAGGTCAGGCGTGTCTCACCGGTGCCGTCGGCGTTGACCACACATATGTCGTGGCCGGTGGTCCGGCTTACTTCATATGCGATACGGCGTCCGTCAGGCGACCAGACGTGGGTACCGTCTATTCCGGCGTCGGCGGCCAGTAGGGATTCTGCAGAGCCGTCGTAGTTGGCCAGGTAAAGACCCGTTTCGAAGCTACCTTGGGAATTGCGCCTACTTGACTCATATACAATACGGTCCCCGCTTGGCGACCAGACAGGTTTGGTGTTGCCGTTGGGGTGATTGGTTACCTGCATGAATCCGGTGCCGTTGGCGTTGGCCACGTACACCTGCCATTTTCCGGTATCGTTGGACTGGTAGGCGATGCGGCCCGACGCCGGCAACGAATCCACGAGTACGAGGCTGGGCGGCGGAGTGGGGACGGGGGTAGGTATTGTCCGTTGAATCTCGGGAGTTACGATTCGAGGCGGTCGCCTGACTGCCCGAGTGGGCGTGGGCGTGAAGCGGTTGATAGGCGGGATATCCCGTTGCGACAACGTGGCTCCGGTGGTGAACCCACCCAACTCAAAAGGCGTTGCGGAAGGCGCGGCCGGTGCCGGTGTGGCCACAGGCGTGAAGCGGCTGATAAGCGGGCTCTCCCTTTGCGATAACGTGGTCGCGGTGGTGAACCCAGCCAGCCCCGTAGGCGTGGGAGGTGGGCCGATGGGCACTGCCGCCGGAGCTTCGGTGGGGCCGGTTGTTGTAGCCGGCGTCGCGGCGGGCGTTTTGGTGGGAATCACGACGGCTGTGGGAGTTACCGGCTCATCAGGTCCTCCTCCGCTGGCCAAGGCCACCCCGATGACCGCGGCCACGGCCACCGCCACTACCCCTACGCCTATGGGGACCACCCCGAAGCGCCGCCAGCCGCCTTGCGTTGGAAGACCCCTCACCTGCCGGCGGACGATGGTCCCTTCCTTCTCGATGAAAAATTGCTCCACCCCGGGTTTGCCCGAGAAGTTCCCTTCGGGCCGGAAGGACAGGGTTACGACGTAGTAATCTTCG
>JADFFS010000095.1 GCA_022568195.1 Chloroflexota bacterium
GACATCGGGTGTTAATCGCTATGTCGAAGGTCAGATCGTCTTTATTCACTACCGGGCTCCCCGACGGCGTCGATCAAGGGACGATCCAGGCTACGAAGTATTTCCGCCAACATGCGCCGCCAAAGTTCATCCCATGCCGAAACTCTGGGACCAGAACGCCACTGAACGGTAAAGTTTGGCGGGGTGGGAGGACGGCGCGGAGGCATCAAAGAGCCTCCGGAGAAGGCAGCGGTTGGCGAAGGATGCGTTCGACTTCGGACTTGGGCACTCGGTTTTCACCACCGGGAGTGGTGAAGCAACGAATCTGCCGCAGGGCTATCCAGCGACGGATGGTCCGGGGATTTACGCCAAGAAGCTCAGCGACTTCGCCAGTTCGGAGATAGACCTGTTGTCCCATGCCCTGAGTTTAATGGGCATCACGGACATCAAATTAAACATCACCGATGTGCAGAGTCGAAGGTATTGCGGGACCCCTGCACCCGGCCACGGCGCTTCTTGGGAAGGTCTAACTTCGCAAGGGCGGCAAAGTTTTTACATGCCCTTTGAATTGACTGGAAGTCTCCGTACCTGTTCTTCCCTTTTCCCCTTTCATCAGCCGGTGTCAATCGGGACCAAGTTACCGTGGGGACCAAAAGAATGCGGGCGACTCTGGAGGCGATGAGGTCTCGGTTGCCGTCGCTCAACGGGCTCCAACCTTCACGTCCCAGTGTTACGCGGTATTCCTGGAGTTGCGCAGCAACCTGCCTCTTTACATCTCGTTTCTCTTTGTATTTCAAACGTCGGCCCACCCTCTCTTGGCACTGGTCAACCAGATAATCTCCGGGCGTGACACGCCGCGGCGACCCCTCGTCGTTCGCTGTTCGCAAGAGGATGCTCTGAGGCAGGTAAGGGTGCCCGTCCCACTCCAGCGTGACGCAAGAAGAGTCAACAGACTTCTCCCAATCTGCCCGTTCTTCGCGGGTGAGGTGGCTACGGACCACCCGGATTGGGCCTCGGGATGCCTGGATCATAGTGATTTCGACAAGACTCAAGGCCCTGGCTTCGTCGCGCTTGAATTGCTCTACCGTCCTGCCCGGCAACTTGACCATGAGCAGGAGCGTTACAGGTGGACCCGGATCGTAACCGTACATGCTTAACGGCGGTATGGAGGGGTCCCAGGTTGACTCGTATTCGGCGCGAAGAAAGTGGTATTGGATGAGAGCAGGCACCGCCCTCCAAGCCTTTAGCCGCCAGCGTTCACAAAACGCCGAGACCTCTTGCCGGTACTTGACTAGCATAGGGCGACGACGCCAACGCTTCACTTTGATATGGCGGTTGGCGTTGTACGCGGGTTCGTTTCCCCACTTTACGAGAAAGCTAGAAACATCCTCCCAAGTCCTCCAGGGCTCCTGTGTGCCATCCGAGTCCTGGGGGCGGTCTGTCGGGTGACCAAGGTTGACATATATTTCGTGGGAGGCTTCGCTGGCAATGGCCGTCCTCCACTCCAAGCAGGCATGTTCCTCGGGGGTTAAGGGCCTAGGCTCCGGGTAATAATCGCTTCTGTTATCCCATTCCAGGTTTTCCAGATCCCGCTCGGTGTCTTCAATTGCCGCGAGGGGTGAGACGCCGCCTTTGTAAGCGATGACGCCCTTCACCAGCCGACGCCAGCGTCGATAAAGGCACTCGCGGTCTTGGGTAAATCGCTTGCCAGCCGGGGAGGTATTCTTCCACATAGCCGTAAGCAACAAACGAGCGTAGTAGAGGTCCCTTCCTTGTGGGGGAGTCAGTGGCCGACGATCTCCGCCCCGCCCCGACAAGCCTAACTACCTCGGCGCATGAAATCGGCGTCCAACGCGGCGAGAAATCGCATGAAACGCAAAACGGCGGGATTAATGACCCGCCGTTTCCTGAGAGCGTTTGCTGCATGTATCCGGAGTTCGGTCAACAACCCTACAACACCACCTTCACCCTGAACGGAACGCCATTCAGCCCTTGGAGTTTATCACCATTGAACAAACATCGGCATGACCACGTGGATGTAGTCGTCGGAGTCGGTGGGCTTGAAGACGCCGGGGCTGGAAGAGGTGGTGGTTTCCAGGGTTAGTTTGCCGCGCTCCAGCACCGATAGCACGTCCAGCAAGTAGCGGCTGTTAAAAGCGATCTTTCCCCCCTCGCCCTCAAACTCTTCGGCATCAACCTCATCCTGGTTGTCGCCAACCTCCTCTGAAAGGGCCGAGATGATCAGCTTGCCGGCCGAGTCCCCATCCTCGCCGGGCACCATTTGTAGGCGGATGATGTTGCTACCGTCCCGTGCGAAGATGGCCGACGTGCGGGCGGCCCGCAACAACGTCGGCAGGTCGAAGACGGCGCGGGTCGTGTAGCTTTGGGGGATTAGCTGCTCGTAGTTGGGAAAGGACCCCTGGAGCAACTGGGATACCGTTTCCACCGTCTGACCACCTCGCACCCGGAACAACACCTGGCCTTTGGCGGGTGTCATCATGATTTCCACCGGCTCTTCTTGGTCCCCCAGCAACCGGTTCAGCTCGATCAGCGTACGCGCCGGAACTATGACCTTGATTTCCGACTCCACCGGTTCCACCAGCGTACCGGTTTGCACGGCCAACCGGAATCCATCGGCGGCCGCCAAGCTGAAAGTTTTGCCCTCCAGCTTCATCTCCACGCCGGTCAACACCGGCCGGGACTCCTCGGTGGCCGCGGCGAAAGCTACCCGGGTAATGGCCGATTTAAGCGACACGGGGTCGATCTGGGCCGCCACACCTTCATCCACCGTGGGGATGGGTGGAAACTCGCTGGCGTCGGCGCCGTGGATGTGGGCCTGGGAGCGCCCGCAAGTAACTTGTAGCAGCCCCGTGCCGGGTTCCAGCTCCAGGTCGATCCGCTCCGACGGCAACGAGTTGACAAATTCACTCAACAATCGCGCCGGGACGGTGATGGCTCCCTCTTCCTCGATCATTGCACCGACCCAGGTGGTCATGGCGATTTCCAGGTTGGTGGCCGAGAGCTTGAGCATGGACTGATCGGTGCTCAAGAGAACATTCTGGGTGATGGGCAGGGTGGCCCGGCTGGCAACCGCCCGTCCCACGATACCCAGGCCCTTGCTCAAGTTTTCTTGCAAGCATGACAGTTTCATTGTCGGGTCACCCTATGTCATAGATGTGAAAGTGTAGTACATAACGCGTAGGAATCGGAGTGAAGGCCGGGCCGGGTAGAGCCCGGCGCCCGATGTGTCTGGCTATTATCACACCGGAGAAGGCCAAACACAACTTATGTAAACCATTTTCAGGCCCAATTTTGACAGGGTTTGGCGGCTATTTGCCACCGGGGGATTCCCCGTTGGGTCTGCTATAATACCTCGCGATACCTGCCAGGAGCAAGGGATGACCGAACTTCTTTTCCATGAAGACAGCTACCTGAGGGAGTTCGAGGCAACGGTCTCGGGTGTGACGGAGAATGGCGTCATGCTGGACCGTACTGCCTTTTATATCGGCGGTGGCGGACAGCCGTTCGACACAGGGGTTTTAGTAGCCAGCACCGTTGAGTACCGGGTCACCCGGGTCGGCCGCACCGGAGGAAACGTGGTGCACCAGATCGATGGTCCTGTGCCGATGACTGGGACCCGGGTTACGGGAAAGGTTGACTGGCAGCGGCGCTATTCGCTCATGCGGACCCACACCGCGTTGCACATCCTTTGCGGGGTGATATGGCGGGATTACGGAGCCCTGGTCACGGGAGGCGACATGCGGCCCGGCGAGGCCAGGATGGACTTTGAACTGGAACAGATGTCCGCCGAGTTCGCCCAAGAGGTGGAGGCCCGCATCAATGCCGAGGTAGCGGCTGCCAGAGATGTGGCCGTGGGTAACCTGACCCGCGAACAAGCCGATCAGATCCCCGACCTGATCCGCACCAAAATCAACCTGCTGCCCCCGAATATCCAGGAAGTGAGGACCATCGACATCCAAGGCTTGGACCTGCAGGCCGACGGCGGGACCCATGTGGCCAACACCCGAGAGGTAGGGACCATCAAGGTGGTGGGCCACGAGAGCAAAGGCCGCATCAACAAACGCCTCAGGATCGAATTGGCCGAAAAATAGGCTTCTCAGGGTGCCGGCAGGGGAAACCACTGGTTCCAGACAGCCGGATAGGCACGATGGCCAGCGTTCGAATAACCGTCTTCAATGGTGACATCACCCAACAAAAGGTTGACGCCATCGTCAACGCCGCCAACCAGTCGTTGCTAGGCGGAGGCGGCGTCGACGGCGCGATACATCGAGCGGCAGGTCCAAAGTTACTGGAGGAGTGCCGGCAGCTGGGAGGCTGTGACACCGGGGACGCTAAAATCACCGGCGGATACAACCTGCCTGCCCGTTGGGTCATACATACCGTCGGCCCAGTGTGGGAAGGCGGCGGCCGTGGTGAAGCTGAGCTACTGGCCGGTTGCTATCGCAGTTGCCTGGCGCTGGCGGAAGAGTATTCAATAAGAACCATCGCCTTTCCAGCCATCAGCACCGGAATCTATGGTTACCCAGTGGACCAGGCAACGCGGGTCGCCGTGTCCGAAGTGGCCGGGTTCCTGGCCCAACATAAATCCATTGAACAGGTCACTTTCGTTTGCTTCAACCACCCGGTGCATCAAGCCTACTTAACGGTGGTCCAAGAGCTAAATGACTAAATCTATCGTCGGAATAGACGTCGGCGGCACCTTCACCGATATCGCCGTGCTCACCGATGGGCGTCTGGAAGTGCATAAACTCCCGTCTACTCCCAGCGACCCGTCGATTGGGATACTCCAGGGTGTGGCCGAAGCTTGCCCGGAGCTCCTACCACAGGGCGCGAGCGACCCCGATTATCACGTGGGAGTTGGCAGGTGGATGGGCGATTCCGGCGCCGACTTCGTTCACGGCTCAACCGTGGCCACCAACGCCCTGCTGGAAGGCAAGGGCGGCCGGACCGCCTTGGTGACCACCCTGGGGTTCGAGGACGTCTTGGAGATCGGCCGCCAGAACAGGGCGGAGCTGTACAACCTGGAGTTGGAACGCCCCCCGGCCCTGGCGCCCTGGGAGCTACGCTTCGGGCTGCCCGAGCGGGTGGACCACGAGGGTACCATCGTGGAGGACCTGTCCCCCGAGGCCATCCAGACACTGGTGGGGCTGCTGAAAGAGGCTAAAGTCGACGGCGTGGCGGTGTCCTTCCTGTTTTCCTTCCTGAACCCGGCCCACGAAGAAGCGGTCCTGGAAGCTCTGCGGACCCTCCCCAATAAGCCCTTCATCTCCATCTCCAGCCGGGTGCTGCCAGAGTTCCGGGAATACGAGCGCACCAGCACCGTGGTGGTCAACTCCTACGTGGGCCATGTCATGCAGAGATATCTTGACGGCCTGGAGAACGCCCTGGGCCAGGGATTGCGCATCATGCAGTCGTCTGGTGGCAGCATCACCGCCCGGTTGGCCGCTGAGCAGCCGGTGCGCACGATTCTGAGCGGACCCGCCGGCGGGGTGGTCGGCGCCTTCTACACCGGTATGCAGGCAGGATATCCCGACATAATCACCCTGGACATGGGCGGGACCTCCACCGATGTTTCCCTATGCCCGGGAAGGATAAAAGAGACCAACACATCTAACGTGGGCGGGTACCCCATCAGCGTCCCGATGATCGATATCCATACAGTGGGCGCCGGCGGAGGCTCCATCGCCCGGGTGGACGGCGGTGGCGCCCTGGTGGTAGGACCGCAGTCGGCTGGGGCGGACCCCGGTCCAGCTTGCTACGGAAAAGGCGACCAGGTCACGGTTACCGACGCCAACCTGGTCTTGGGCCGGCTGCGCCCCGACCAGTTCTTGGGTGGACGTATGACCCTGGACCTGGCACGGGCCGAGGACTTGATTTCCTCTCTGGCGTCTGGGATGAGCGCCACCATGATCGAGGCTGCCGCTGGAATCATACGGGTGGTCAACTCCAACATGGAGCGGGCCATCCGCGCTATATCCCTGGAGCGGGGCTACGACCCGCGGCGGTTTACGTTGGTGCCCTTTGGCGGGGCGGGTCCCATGCACAGTTGCGAGTTGGCTCAGGAGTTGGGTATCCCTCGTGTCCTGGTGCCTACCCGGCCGGGTATCCTCTCGGCTTTGGGAGTGGCCATCGCCGACGTGGTGAAGGACTACTCACGCACCGTGATGCTTCGGGGAGACGACGCAAGCCGGGAGCGTCTGGACGAAGAGTTTGGCGGGATGGAAGGGCTGGCCCGGGAGGAGTTGGAACAGGAGGGTCTGCCGGTGGACCGGATGACTCCACGGCGCTTCCTGGACGTGCGCTACGTCGGCCAGTCTTTCGAGTTGACCATCGATTATCCGTCGGCCACCAGGCGGTCCAGCAGCAGTGGTTTGCGGCGAACCATAGCGGATAGGTTCTACCATGCCCACATGCAGAGGTTCGGCTACGCAGACCGCAAAGAGCCGGTGGAGATCGTCAGCCTGCGGCTGAAGCTGGCGTTGGAGCTGGACAAACCCCAGGTAACCCCAGCCCAAGCCCAGCCGCCCGACCCATCGGCAGCCCAAGCTGGAGAAGCCCAGGTGGTTTTTGATCGTGAACCAGTGGCGACTCCCTTGTATCAAAGGGAGCGGCTAGAAACGGGCAACCTGATCACCGGACCGGCAATAGTGTTGCAAATGGATACCACCATCGTGGTGCCGCCGGGTTGGGGCGGCACGGTAGACCCCTACGGCAATCTGCTGCTGTCCGCCTCATGAGATTCACGGTGATCCAATGCTAGCAAGCCAGCGCTGGCGTCTTATGGTTGAGGAGGAACACGCCCAGTCCGACGCCATGCGCGGCGCCGTTCCGCCTCCTGAAGACCATTGGCGCCCCTATGCCGACAATTTTCGGGACGACCCCCGCCGGGCCGGCGACCCCATGGTCCAGCGCCTCCTGAAATTCCTGGGCCCCAACGACACCCTGATGGACGTGGGCGCGGGAGGAGGCCGCCTGGCGCTGCCCCTGGCTTTGCACTGCCGTGGCGTAGTGGCGGTGGAACCCTCCGCCAGCATGGCTTCGGTGCTCCAGCAGCAAGCCCAGGAGTCCGGCATCAACAACGTGTCTTTGACCCAATCCTCCTGGGAAGACGCCCAGGTCGAACCTGCGGACTTGGTGCTGTGCTCCCACGTTGTATATGTCATCAGGGAGATAGACGCTTTCATACGAAAGTTGGACTCTCATGCCCGGCAGCGGGTGGTGATCGTGGTCTACAACGCTCCTCCTCAGAGCCAGATATACCCCCTGTGGCAGCGAGTTCACGGTCAGGATCGCCTAGCGCTGCCTAGTTTGCCCCAGCTTCTGGAGGTTTTAGAGGAACTGGGGATCGATCCTCAGGTCGACGAGCTGCCGCCCCAGCCACCCCGTGGCTACGACAGCCTGCAGCAAGCTGTGGAGCAACTAAACCGCCGCCTGTATCTGGCTCCCGATAGCCCTGAAGCGGTACGCTTGGAGCAACTGCTGCCCGAAATGGTGGTAGAAAAGGGCGGCGTTTTGCAGATTAAAGACGCCGAACCCCTCCGTCCGTCGTTGGTGTGGTGGCGCCCCAAGCACCCCATTGTTGGCGTTGGCTAGGTATAAACCCAGATGCCAGATATAGATCAACGACCTTCCGGACTCACAGCGTTGGCTGTATTCGCTCATCCCGACGACGAGGGGTTTAGCTGCGGCGGGACCCTGGCCAAGCTGGTGGCCCTGGGCATCCGCGTTACTGTGGTCTGCGCCACCAACGGCGACGTGGGCGAGATCAGCGACCCCTCCCTCGCCACACCGGAAACCCTGGCCCAGGTGCGGAAAGGGGAGCTGCGCCGAGCGATGACGGTGACCGGCGTTCCAGACCTTAGATTCCTGGACTACCGGGACTCGGGCATGGAAGGCAGCACGGACAACCAACACCCCAACTCTCTCCGCCAGGCTCAGGAACACCAGGTGATACAGCGGCTGTCGGATATTATTAATGAGGTCCGGCCCGCTCTGGTGATTACCCATGACCCCACCGGCGGCTACGGCCACCCGGACCACATAGCAGTGTACCGCTTGGTGACCCATGCCTTCTCGTCCACCGGCCCTGGGGAGGGCGGCGCAACATCGCTGGAGACGGGAGGACCACGCTTCCTCTATTACTCCTGCTTCCCCCGCAGCGTTTTCCGGAAAATGTGGCAGGCGATGCTAGACGCCGGCATCACGCCGCCGTTTGCCAGCCAGGATGCCGATTCCATCGGGACTCCGGACGACTTGGTGACCACCACCCTCGATGTCGGAGAGTTTGTGGAAACCAAAATCGCGTCACTGAAGTGTCACCGGACCCAGATCGATCCCGAAGGATTCTTTACCCGGCTTCCCAAGGATGTAATGCGGGAACTTATGAGCACCGAATATTTCACCCTGGCGTTGGCCCAAGGCTCAGAAGAGGGAGCCGACCTGCTGGCCGCGCTTTAAACGCAGGCCTACCGTATACCTGAACTCGCCGGTCAGGCCTACAGAACGATCCCAGCTCGATTCTTCAGGAACTCCTGTAACGCACAAGCGAGGTAGTCTATGGCCGTAGATGCCATCAGCCTGGAAGTCTTCAAAAATATGTTCATCTCCGTCTCCGAGGAGATGGGGGTAGCCCTGCAACGTACCGCCTACTCCCCGAACATCAAAGAGAGGCGGGATTTCTCCTGTGCTGTGTTCGACCCCCAGGGCCAGATGGTGGCCCAAGCGGCCCACGTGCCGGTTCACCTGGGAGCCATGCCCGCGTCGGTGCGGGCCGCGCTGGACACATTCCCCAATGCCCTGAGGCCCGGCGACATTGTTATCCTCAACGACCCCTACAAGGGTGGCACCCATCTACCGGACATTACTATGGTGGCGCCGGTCTACTTCGAAGAAGCCGGCCAGAAGCGCATGGCTGGATTTGTGGCCAACCGCGGGCACCACTCCGACGTGGGAGGTATGACTCCGGGTTCGCTACCACTGTCCACCGAGCTCTATCAAGAAGGCACCATCATCCCACCGATCAAGTTGGCCCGAGGCGGACGGCTCAACCAGGAAGTGATTCAGCTGATCTGCCGCAACTCCCGTACCCCGGAAGAGCGTAAAGGAGACCTGGCCGCCCAGATAGCATCCATCAAGGTGGGTGAGCGCAGGCTACAGGAAATAACCCAGCGCTACGGGATGGACGAGACTCAGGAGCACATGGGCGCCCTGCTGGACTATTCGGAGCGGCTTACCCGGCTGGCGATCGGGCGTATTCCCGACGGCGTCTACCGGGTGACTGACTACATGGACGACGATGGGATCAGCGAGCAACCTGTGCCTATCGTTGTGGCCATCACCGTAGCCGGCCAAGAATTAACCATAGATTTCACCGGCACCTCGCCCCAGCGGCCCGGTTGCATCAATGCGCCCCATGCCGTAACTGTGTCGGCATGTCTTTATGTAATCCGGTGCATCGTCGGTGAAGAGGCTCCCGCCAACCAGGGCTGCTTGCGTCCGCTACACATAATCACCCCGCGGGGCAGTTTGCTGAACCCGGAGCCCCAACGAGGAGTGGCTGGTGGCAACGTGGAAACCTCCCAGCGCATCACCGACGTGCTGTTCTCAGCGCTGGCACAAGCATTACCCGAGCTAATCCCGGCAGCAAGCCAGGGCACAATGAACAACCTTTTGATCGGGGGCCACGACCTGGCCAGAGAAAAGCCGTTCGTCTACTACGAGACCATCGCCGGCGGCATGGGCGCCCGCACTACCAAGGACGGCATCTCCGGGATACACACCCACATGACCAACACCATGAACACCCCGATCGAGGCGCTGGAGTTTGCTTTTCCATTGCGTCTCAAGCGCTACGCCCTGCGGCGAGGGTCAGGTGGGCGCGGCCAGTACAACGGTGGCGACGGCCTGATCAGAGACGTGGAGTTCCTTACTCCAGCCAGGGTTACCATCCTGTCCGAGCGGCGGAAGTTCCCGCCGCCGGGTTTCCACGGCGGCCATCACGGTGAGACTGGGGAAAACGTTTTGCTGAGGGGCGGGTTCGAAGAGGTCCACCTGGCGGGCAAAGAGACCTTCGACGTGGAGGCTGGAGACGTCCTGAGCATCCGCACGCCGGGCGGCGGAGGCTGGGGCGAGCCTGACGACGAGGAGTAGGGCCGGTCGCCCGGCAACGGTCTTAGCCCTCGCAATACACCCTGGTGGCCTAGCCCACCAATCCGCACTCCACCGATAGAATCGGCGGAAGGTGCTCCAAAAGCAACTCCCAGCTATCCCCATCATCGCGGCTGTAAAAGACCTGGGGTTCGGCCTCCCGTGCGGGTTCGATGTGCCATATATTTACCGAAATGGGGGGATCATCTCCAGCCAGACGGGGCGGTTCCTTTGGGGAGACCCAGGTTTGCCCCAAATCGTGGCTGTATTGGATCTGCGGCCCCCACACCATGTGGTTCACGGCCGCGAACAGGGTCCCTTGCCCCCGGCCGTCGTAGCACAGGTGGAACACGTCGGCCCCGGCGCTGTGGGGTCCGGAAACTGCCTAAGTCCGTCTGGCGCCGTCACTGGATAAAATGAACGCGCCCTTACGGGTCCCCACCAGAACCAAAACATCGCCCTTTCCGGCGTCAGAACCTTGTGCCATGGGAAGCTACCCTCTCCTCTCCGTTTATTGGTGTTAACCCAAATATGCCGGATACATGTTACCGGTTACATTCTATCGGTATCTCAGAATCTGTAGCTAGTCCGAACTGACATCAGTGGTCCGAGCATTAAACCCAATTTATACCCCTCTCATCTGGCCGGGAGGGTCTTGAGGGGCTGGGCCACCTTGACTAGTGCCTCGCTTGCGTGAATGTCGTATAATTACCAGGATTTCCACGGTGCGAACAAAATTTCGGTGGGGGACTAATCGCCACCGGAACTAACAGAGGAGGAAAGAGACATGCCGGTAATGTACGCGCGATGCAACTGGATGCTGTCCCTGGCCTTGGACCAGAATGGTCAACCGTGCCGATATATGTCGAAGGCAGACACCAAGGACGGGGTTTTGACAGATATGAGCACTCATATACAGAGCGTTCACAATGTCGACCCGGCCGATCTACTCAACAATATTAGGGCGGTGACCAAGACCCAAGGGGTGAAAACCCTGGGCACCCGGACGCCGGGCACCGAGTAATTCCGGCGAAACCCTGCCCGGGATAGTCCTCACCGACCATTACTCCGCCAACCATCTGGGGAAGTCATCCGGCCGCCGCGGGAGTTTGACGGTTGGTTTCGGAGACCGCCGAGACATTCCCGGCCCTATAAGAGATTTCAGGCCTGCCTTGAGCTATTCAAGGCAGGCCTTGTTTTTGGGCCATAGCCCGGAGATCAACCCAGCCAGTCAGATGTGCGCCCCCCGAAGTCCACGGCACGGGAGACTAACGCCGGCGGCGAGACGATTTCTCACTATGGACGGGCAACACTGCGCTTTATCGAGCCTTAAACGAAGGTGCGCTTGGGCGCGCTGGTAGGGAAAATCGTGATTACCCGGGCGCGCTGGTTGGATTTGTTGATGACGCTGTGCTTGACCCCGGCTGGCGCAAGCAGCACGTCCCCCGGAACCAGAGCCCGCACTTCATCGCCCAAAACGCCTTCCACGTTGCCTTCCACGATCAGGATAGCTTCTTCATGGTTGGGGTGGATGTGCAGCGGGACCCCGGCGCCGGGGTCGAGGCCGGCGTTGGAAACCGTCAGGCTTACGCTACCGTGTTCCTTGCCCACCAAGGCCATGGAGTGCATCCCTGGGAATGGCTCGCTTTCGACAATCTGGTCACGCGGGATATAGGGCATTCCGACCCCTCATCTTAAAACTCTTGCCAGATCCGGTTAAAACCCGGCTACTTCCCATCGTCGAAGCTGACAATCACTGCCGCGTTAGCTATGACCATGGCGTCGGTGCCGGCTTCGTTGGGAATTTCCAAGCCACCGGAGACCACCTTGCAGTACCCGGTCCCATGGGGTAGCGTCGCCACCACTGCGTCTTTGTCCACCGCGTCGGGTTGGGGGACGCCGATGGTAATGTCCACCCGCATGTCATCGGCCGTCTTGCCTATCAAGCGCTGAAATCCCAGGCTGCTGTGATGGAGGGCATCAAAGACAGCCCGTTTGGCGGCGTTGGTGTAGTCCCTGCCGTGTACATCCACTCCCATTCCCATCTCCATGATGCATCGAACTAGAGCCATGGTTCCCTCCTCAGTCAGACGGCATGGACGCCGCCCCGTTTGTTTGGACACTGGTCAGTTTCCTGCGGGCAACTCTTCGTGGAACCACACATCGTCCCATTGAGAACGGCTGATATCCCGCGAGAGACATTACACCCCACTACGCCTATCCAGTCAAGACGGCGGTGGATGCTGTTATTCCCCGCTTAATTGTCGGAGACGGTCAAGCCCATGCTGGACACGTCGTATCCGCCCAGGCTTTCTACCCTGCGCTGCAGCAGGGGCTGGCGGAGCAGGTCCAGCAACACCTGCACCCCGGGTTCGTCCAGAAAGTGGTTGGGGATGACCAGGTCGTACCGCTCTTCCTCCAAGGGCACGAACCCAAGCCCCGTCGCTCCGGCCGCGGCAGCCACACCGATTCCGGCGTCCACCAAACCGGAGGCGATAGCCGATGCCACAGCCAGGTGTCCCCGGGCTTCCTGCTGGTAGCCGGCCACTGCATCATGTGGTATCCCGTTGGCTTCCAGCAGACGGTCCAACAGCGCCCTGCTGCCCGAGCCCAACTGGCGATTGACGATTTTCACTTCTGGCCGGGCCAGGTCAGCCACGCTCTGAATCTCTTTAGGGTTCCCCGGCGCCACCATAAGTCCCTGCTGCCAGGTTGCAAAGGTGACCAGAGTGCACGGAAAGGGGACCAGGCGGCTTACCCAGGAAAGGTTATAGCGGCCGGTGGCGTCGTCCTTTAGGTGGCAACCCGCCACGTGAGCCTCACCTCTGGCCAGGCCCTCCAGCGCCTGGTGGCTTCCTTCTTCGGACCAGACCAATCGTACGCCCCGTCGACGAAGCCCTTGCTCCAGCAGAGCCCCGGCCGGGTCACAGCCCATCAAGCAAAGGGAGGGCGTTGCCATCTCCCCAGGATCGTAGGGTTGGACTAGCACCCGGTTGCCTGGCCCCGGACCGGACAGCATCAACCCCTCGGCATCCACCAGTGTCTGACGTGTGGCCCAAACCCCGGACAGGGTCCGGGCCAGTACCCGGCCGCCCACCCGCATCACCTGAACTCGGCTGGGATACTCAGGGGCAGCCGAGATGGCTCCTGGGATATCCCCGCCAATCAACTCGGCTTGCAACTCTTCGTGAAGGTCTTCGGCCAGGGAAAACAGCGAGTCGACGTTGGTTCCCAGGGCCTTGGCCAAGCGGAGGGCGACCTGGGTAGACGGGTTTGCGCTGCCTGATTCCAGGGCGGAATAGGCCTGGCGGCTGATCCCGGCCAGCCGGGCCAACTCCTGCTGAGACAGCTCCGCTTTCAAGCGAAAGGGCTTGAGCCTATTTAGCAAGCCGGTCACGTATTTAAAGTACACTGTACTTGATGTTTTATCAAGTGTACTTTACAATCCCTTGGGTCGAACTGGGCTGGCGAGGGTTGTGTGCTCTCGGTCGATCACCCTATGCGGATAACAAGCGCGGGTAACCGTTCCGCCAACTTCACGGTGCCGAAACCGCAACCAGTGACCCAAGCACTAAAAGGAA